>DATLEZ010000108.1:0-41136 GCA_035525055.1 Acidimicrobiia bacterium
TGATCCTTCCCCCGATATTCGCCTGAGATCGGATTGCGGCCTGCGCTGTGCCAGACGATGCCATCGGCGAAGAGCTCATCGACGGTGTCCATGTCGCCGTGCGGAATTGCCTCGAGAAACCTGCGTACCACTGCTTCATTCGGATGAGCCATCCTCTGTCTCCTATCGACTGGATACATCACGGGATGTGCGCCGGCTGCGCCCGGTCACGGTAGAACAGACTGCAGCCTTCCGATGTACAGGGGCTAAGAGGACGTCCTGGCCGCCACGAGCCGATCCTGAGCGAGGCCGAGTACCGGCGAACGGGTCGATGCCGTCCGCGCGCGGACGAGGGTCGGCAACAGGCCACGCCCCTTCCGAAGCTACGCCCTCCGCGGGCTCCTCTACTGCGAGTGCGGGACGCGGATGCGGGCCGAGGCTCACCTGCAGCGAGCCGCCGAGCGCCGCTACTACCGCTGCCCGAAGTTGAGCTGCCGTGCCGCACTGACCCAGTTGCCCGACGGCGACCGGGTGGTCGCCTTCGATGCCCATCGTGCGCGGATCCTGGCGCTGCCCGAGGCGATCGCGGCGGCGTTGCCAGCCCGCCGTGAGGAGCTTTGCCGAATGCTCGTGGAACGAGTGACCGTCGCCGATAGCTGGGTCGCGGAGATCGAGTCGGTGCCGCAGGCCCGGCCGATCATGAAAAGACAGCGGGCGTGCCCCCAAAGGCGTTGGGGGTCCGGCAGCCGGACGCTCTCGCATGGTACGAACCCCAATGGCGCGACTCATCCTCTTAACGCCTGGCTTGGAGCCTGCGGGTCCGCCCCTCTCAGTTATCGTCGATCGGCGGCGACCCGCCGCGGCTATCGTGTCGCCGACGACAAACGCGGCGTACGGCGTCAACCACCTGTGCGACGCCTGAAGGAGACGGCTCATGGCAGATCCGATCGAGGACGTCATCGGGGACTACCGGGCATTCGCCGCGCAGCAGCGAGACCGGCTGGTCACGCGCGGCATCGACATCACCCCATACCGACTCAGCCACCTCGCGTACCGGGTCCCCGAGTGGGACCAGTACGTGCATGTGCGGGGGCTCATCGAACGCCACGCTGTCGCCAATCGCGAGAACGTCTGGAACGGCCGCCCGATCTCCTTGATCGTTCCCGCCGAGCCGCTCGAAGTCCTCGACGGAAAGGTCGTCCCGCTCATCGAGCTCATCCCGCCCGTCCACCAGCGCGTGTACAAGATGGGGCTTGAGCACCTCGGCGTCGTGGTCGGCGACACTTTCGACGCGTTCGTCGGAGCCCACAAGCCCGTCCTGACGGGACAGCAATTCCAGGGCCCGAACAGCACACCCGACCCCGTCTACATCTTGTTCGAGGACTTCACCCATGTGAAGTTCTATCGACTTTCACTGAGGGCATCCGTCGAGCTCGATGCCGGCCCGTTCGACGACGGGTTCCATCACGTCGACGACTGGGTGCCCCAGCGGCTCGTGACGGCAACCGGCCCGAACCCGCCGCCGCGATGACGGATTTCCGTGAACATCGGGCGAACGGAGCCGTCGCCACCGCCCGATATCGAGCCACGCCACAGCCGAGGACACCAACCGGCAGACACCTCGATAGAAAGCCAACCCAACTGAAGGTGGCAGGCACTTCAAGAGCCAAACGGCCGGCACCTCGACGCTACGGGAACAACCCGCAACGCGCCCCAAGTCTCAATCAGGCACTTCCTGAGCAATGTGCGCGCGCATCCACGAATCCAGCGGATCCTGCCGCTATCGCCAGTGCCACCTTCGACTTTCGCACCCCTCCAATTTCAGTGTCAGACACCCTGTCAGCCGATGACCGAGAACCTGTCAGCCCAGGGCACGGAAGCGCCGAATTCCGACTCGACCGACCTCTTCCTTGTAAGGGAACGTGGGAGGGTCCTGGGAAGGCCCCGTATTCATTGAAACTCCACATTCGTACTGGGTTTATCGGTTGCATCCTTTCGCGAAGAGTCGAGTCCTTTTGCAACCCTCCGCGGACAAACCGCGGACAAGGAGCAAAGCCGTGTGCTCTCACCCGGCGCCGAAACAATGGTCGGCATCACTCGTCGAAGGGTCCTTCCGAATATGCCTTCTTCCGATGATCTGACTGGTTGGGCGACAGCCCACGGCTGGGTCATAATCCAGGGGGAAATTGGTCACAGGTCAGGTCGTAGGAAACGCCCGGGAGGTAATGAGCCCATTCTTCCTGTGTCATGTTCCGGCCAGCAAGCTCACAGGCCGAGGTCATCATCTGATCGGGATTGACGGCCCATCGGGTCAATGTGGCCTGGTTGGATTCGATAGCTGCCACATAGATCCCTCCGGTTGTCCAGGCTAGGTCTAACCCACTCGCACGTGGCCACCTGATGCCAGGATTGAGTGGGACCCCGGTATTCGCGTCCCACAGCAGCAAGTCCGCACTCTCTGACAGGGCGGCCACGAACGCACCGTCTGGTGAAACGGCGATCGCTGCATAGGGCGGGCGCCCGGCGGTGGATTGGGTTACGACCTTGCGTTCGGCAGGGTCAATGAACCAAACCACACCATCGCTCCTACTTGCGTAGAGCACACGACCCATCGGACCATGGGTTAGGTTTGTGACGATGGGGCGGGTTTGATTCCAGTAAGCATCGGCAGTCTCGCCCAGTTTGATGGCACCGGAGTTCTCCCATGTCTCGGTGTCATAGAACATGAGATCCTCGCCACCTAGACCCCATCCCGCCATGACGACCGTGCTCTCATCGGGAAGCCAAATGACGGAGGTTGTAACCAGAGGACCGGAGAATGACTTTGTGAGATTTCCGGTGACCGAATCGTAAACAACGATGGTGCTGTCGACTTGCGCCACGATCACGTAATCACCTGACGGGCTGACGGTGAACGCCGCCACGTCGGCGGAAGGAACGATACGGGTCAGAACAGCGGAGTTCATAAGATCGGCAACGACCACGATCT
This sequence comes from Acidimicrobiia bacterium, assembly GCA_035525055.1. GTDB lineage: Bacteria > Actinomycetota > Acidimicrobiia > Spongiisociales > ZC4RG35 > DATEEG01. Next base: position 2,969 of record DATLEZ010000108.1, read on the forward strand.
GCCTGCCGGCCTGATCGCGGCAAACCGCGCTGGCGATCGAACCTTGTTGGTCGACGGCGATCGAGCCCGACAGATCCGGGGAACATTCCAGAGAGAAGTTCGTCGCATTGGGCCCGCTCGAAGCTATCGACCCACTTTGTGTCAGGGCCACCAGAGCGCCGTTTCGATCGGCCGCGAGCGTGTGCACATTGGTCGGCAATTCGGATTCGGCCTCCAATGCCGATGTCACCCCCACGTCCCATTCGCTCAGCCCATGACGGGAGGCGGCAACCAGCCTGCGGTCGCCGGACCACATGGTCGCAACCGGGAAGCCGCTTCCGAGGCCGATTGTCGCGAGCAGGCGGCTCTTGGTGACATCGACGACGACGGCTGACCCCTCCTCGCTGTGCAGGCTCAGATACGAACCGTCAGGGGTGAATGCCATCCCCTGCAACTCGTCAAGCGGAATCGAATCCACGGAACCTATCGTCTCGAGGGACCCGTGATCGAGTATGAGGACCTGAAGAGGGTTCGTTATCGCCAGGGCGATATGCCGGCCATCGGGTGAGATTGCAGCGCCCCAAATCGACTGATCGAACACCCTCGAAAGACGTCTGCTGCCGGTAGCGATATCGACGATGTCAATCCTGTCATCGGCAGCAAGAACGACTTGTCGGCCATCGGCGGAGAATGCGACGGTTCCGTCGCCGCTGCCAAACTCGCCACCCAGGCTGAAGCTGCCCACCATGGCCTCGCTTTCGACGCTCCATACGCTGGCCTCGAGGGATGGGTTTGACGGCCGATTGGCAATAACAACCATGGATCCATCCGGACTCAATTCAACCGACGGCGGTGATGAAAACCCCGCTGTCGGGATCATCCCTAGCTGACGCCCCGAGGGGAGCTCAAGGATGTAGACACCACTCGGATTACTGAACGCGATTCTGCTCCCGGAGCCCGATAGGGAGATCCAGGACGTGGCATACAGATCGGACTGATTGTTATCCATTGGGCCTATCCCAGCGTCGAGCCGTGGACCGAGTCGGGACCAGTTGGCCGACTCATACGCATAGACATAGCCATCGGAGCCCCCGACGGCCACCACACGCCCATCATCACTCGCTGTCGCCACTTGATATCGGGTAGTCGCCGCTTCCTGTGGATAGCTGGCAAGGTGATGAGACATATCCGATCGAAAGCCGATCAGACCCTTGGCCGAGTTGAGAACACTGAACAGTCCGTCGAGCGTCTCAGGGCTCTGCAGAGTTTCGACTCCCTGCACGGCCAACAGCAGGGCAACGTCGATCCTGGTGCGGGCTAAGCCGACGCTCTGGGCTGCCAGTCCACGAGACTGCGCCCTCCTTGCCTGATCTTCGGCGACCTTCCTCTGCGCTTCGGCTTCTCTGGCAGACTGTTCGGCCAATTCCTGGCTCTCCTCTGCTCGGGCTTCGTTGGCCTGGGCGACAAGCGCCTGTTCCTCGGCGACGGACCGTTGGGTGGCGGCTTCTCGTCGTTGGTCGTTGGCATAGAACGCGGCCCCGCCAGCTGCCACGGTCAGCACCGCCAATGCCACCCCAGCCCCCCAGGCGGTCCGGACCGTCCGCCGGTGCTGACGAACCTCCTCCGACTCCAAATCGTCTTTCGGGACTCCCCGAATAGCCGAAGCGACATCGGCCACCGCCCCCCGAAACCGGCTGTTCCGCAGATCCAAATCGGTGTCCTCCCGCGCCCAGCGCAGATCGACCCAGCGCGGTTCCTCCGCAAACGCAGCCAACAAGGCCGGCGGCGCCACTGTGGTCCGGGCCGGATCTAATCGGTTGACGCTCTCATCCCAAACAAACTCGCCCTCGGTCAACACCGGCAAGATCCGCCCCGGATCCTTATGCGCCAGCCAATACTCCACCTCCCGGTTCACCCAGGGAGAAGACCCCGCCTCCGGGGACAACAACAGGACGAACCACTCCGCGGAATCCAACGCCGAGGTGATCGACGACCACAGATGCGGATTAGCCGACAGCGACGACTCGTCCCGGAACACCCGCAACGCCCGCCGCCGCCACCACGGCTTCGCAAACCGCTGCAAGCCCGCCTGCAACCGCGGGGCCAGCAAACCATCCGCCGCGTGGCTATAGGAGATAAAGGCATCGATGCGTTGGCCTGCAGACCCGCCGAGCGGTGTACCCGCGTCGGTAACCGCACTATCCAGGATCGCCTCCCGTCACGTACATGTCGCTCTCAACAAGGCACCCTGGCCTTACAAACCGCTTGCAGCTCCGCTAGCACCGCCCAGACTGCCTATGGGCGGACGATAGGGGTCGCGGTTTTCGAATGACGGAGAACCCGATCTGTTCCTGAGGAACGACGCAGGTTGCGGGGTGTCGAGTCCCAGTTCCTCAGGTCATTCGGAGAATTGGGGTCCGCACAGAAATCGCCGGGAAGCGGCGTTACCCTCTGACGGGTGAGGGTCACCCAGATTTGACACCGGAGTGGCTCGCGTCCCTACCCGTTACTTACAGCTGTTCGGCGCGGCGTTCCATCGGCTGCGTCCATGCACTCCTCCCCAGGGGAGTCAGTTGTCGGCCGCGATGCGATGCTTGCCAGTTCGCGCTCGGCAAGGCACCTGCTTCTTACGAACCGCTTGCAACAAACCGGCCGCCAAAGCGCCCACATCTGCCCACGGCGGAGGATAGGGGTCGCGGTTTTCGGACGACGAACCTGACCGGTTCCGCAGGATCGACGGAGCGTGCGGGGTGTCGGGTGCCCCTTCTTCAGGCCATGTGCCGGCGCAGGGCGAAGAGCGGAAAATAGCCATAACCTTTGGCGGCTGGCAGGGTGCCAACGTATTGACATTCGAAGGACCGATCGCCGGCCAGGCTGGCCAGGGCCATGAAAGGGTGGGTCACATAGACCTCCCCTTCGGGGGTTCTCGGTTCGATACGGGCTGCCTGAGTTACCCCGGTCCCAAAGAAGGTCTGTTTGCCGGAGATGACATCCCAGCCTTCGAACACCGGTCCGGCGTGGGCCGCTATCCGCATCCCGCGCAGGCCGGTCAATCCAGCTTTGTCGACATCGACCTCTCGTATGAGCTCTTGTAGTGCCAACGCGCAGTCGGCCGCTGTCGGAACGTCGTCAAACACAAGATACAAACCGTCCCCCCAGGTGTTACCGCATAAGAAGTTGGGTTGGAACTGGTTCACCTTGTCCGCAATCGCCGACATGACTTCCTCGTGGAAGACGGCCAGCTGACCGTCTGAGAGCCGCGAGAACCCCGCGAAGTCCCCGAACACCAAAGCCCGAATCTGGCGCTTGGCCGTTAGTGGAGCATGACCTTCGGGGGGCGCCCCGCTGACCGCTATCACCGTCGATGGATGGCCGGTTGCTCGCCAGTGGGCGACATCGACGGCAGTGCCGGCGGCTTCTTGGGTTGGCTGCCCGTCCCACACTGCGATCTGATGGACGTCGGTCTCGAGGAAACGGGCCCGGACGATGGCATCGCCCATCGCCACCCGGGCGCAGAAGTCGAAAAGGACCGGGTCATCGAGGTACTCACTGGTTACCGCGGTCACAACGCCGTTGGCTTCGGCCAGGCACCGGTCGAATCTGCGCACCCACTGGTCTCCGGCGGGAGCGACCGAGGTCCGCACGAATTCCCCCCGGTCGAATGGCAACACGACTTGCAGCTCGGCACCCCGCTTGAGAAGCTCCTCAGCGGCGATGATGTCCGCTCCCGCCGCCAACGAACCGAACCCGAACCCGGCTCGGGCACGATCCAGGGCCTGGCCGAGTTCGAGGGCAACCCTTTGCTCCTGCTCTGGTGGGAACCGGCCGGGGTTTCCCGGCACCCCTGCCCGGTGGCCGCAGAAGTGGACCACGCTCGGATTGAGGATGGGTAGCAGTAGTGCCTGGTCGATTTCGAGTAGGTCGCAGACCTGCCGGAGTTGTTTGAGGGTGGTGGCGCGCGCGGCGCTGTTGCCTTCGCTCCATCGCCCGGCTCGTTCCAAAGCATCGGAGGCCCGACCCAGTTCCCCCATGACGAGCGCAGCCTCGGCTTCGGAGGCCGCGTCCCAATACCGATCTTCGGTCGCTTCTGGTGCATCGACTCTGGCCGCCAGCGCCGCCTGGGCCGCGGCAACGGCTCGGTCGCGCTGGCCGGCCATGAGCCACATGGTGGCGGCGTTCACACCCAGGTACGCCGAACGATGACGATCAAAAGCGGCCTGATAAGCCTCGGCCGAGCGAACCGTCCATCGGCTCCGGTTGGGTTTGTCCGCCTGGGCCATGTCCTTGTCGAGACGGGCCGCCAGGGCAGCAATGTCCTCGCCCAACCGCGGCGACACCGCACCCGAATCGACTGACGCCAGCCCGAGAGCTTCGTACCGGCGGACCGCCTGGGCGGTGGCCCCCGAACGGGCCAACGAGAGCACCGACAGGTAACGAAGTTCAGGGTCGGCACGGGAACGCTCGACCATTCCGGAGGCGAGGTCATAGGCCTGCAGGTACTGACCGCGGCGAAGCAGGTCTCGAACCTCATCGGCCGGGGCGAGTACGACCGGATCCCTAGCCCGCTCCACCCCCAGCCGGCGCCGGAAACTGTCGACGCTGTGCACCGAAACGGTCGTCGGATCTAGGGCGCGGACGGTGGCGGTCCGGCCGGTGCCAAGCAAGGCGGCCAACTCCCCGAAATAGCGACCCGGGCCCATCTCGGCCAGCACCACATCCCCCCCGCCGTCGTCAGTCCCGATGATCTCGACCCTGCCCTCCTCAATCCAATAGACCACGTCGGCCAGGGCACCCTGCTCGACGATGACGTCACCCGGTGCGAACGTGACAAGTTCTGGCTCATCGAGCCATTCGATGTCCCCTAGCTCCGACAGATCGTCGAGCACCGGATCGTGCAACAGGATTCTCTCTTCCAGCTCGACCAGTCCTTTAGAAGGAGTAACACCGAGCTCGTCGCCCAGAACCTGGCCGAGCCGGCCGAACGCTCGCAGTGCCTCCGCCTGCCGACCCGATCGATAAAGGGCCAGCATTAGGAGTTCCCAGAGCCTCTCGCGCAGGGGGAACGCCTCGACGAGACCGCTCAACTCCCCAACTAGCAGTGCGTGATTCCCGGCCGCCAGTTCGGCCTCCATCAAGTGCTCAACCGCTGACAGTCTCTCCTCCTCCAGAATGTGTGCGGCTTGTTCGGCGAATTCGAACCTGCGGAGGTCGGCCAAAGGACTCCCCCGCCAATGGGCCAAGGCCTGGCGGAACGCCTCGGTTGCTTTGCCCGGGTGACCGAGGGTCATGAACTGACGGCCCCTCCTTATTTGGCGTCGGAAGCGCTCGACGTCGACGTTGGTCACCGGCAGTTCCAGGCGATAGCCGTTGGACAGGGTCCTGATGACATCCTCGCCGAGCGTCCCGCGCAGACGGGACATCGTCACATGCAGAGTTGCTCCCGAACCACCCACGGTCTCGTCTCCCCAAATGGCCTCGACGATCCGATCCACCGAAACGAAGTTGGGAGCCTCCAGAGCAAGCAGGGCAAGGAGAGCGCGGGGCCGCTCCCCGGGAAGATCGAGGATCCGACCAGCGGCATCGAGAACCTGAAACGGGCCCAACAGCCGAACATCCAAAGCCCGCACGACTATATGGCCCCGACTCACACGGACGCTCAAGATCTTCGCATGGAGGGCTTCCGCAGACGTCTCGAATCTCCAGACGACACGGTCAACAGATTGTCGACAACGGCTTACAAAACGGTTGCAACGTGGGCGTGGGAACGATCTTGCCCTCGCGCCATCCTGTATCGGGCGGGATCGCTTTGCATCGGTCACACGGCCCACCAGAACCGCAACGGGAATGCCAGAATCTGCTGCTATGACGGAAGACTTGGACTCGCGGAGGGGAGTGACTTGAACCCTGACCGTTGCAAGGTTGTGGAAACAGACACAGTTGCTACTCGATCCCTCCTAATTCGTGACTGAAGCGGCTGTTACAAACTCGCCGTCGGAAACGCCCCTTCTATTTATCAGTTACGCCACCGAGGACGCTGCCTCTGCCGGCGAGCTGCGCCAAATCCTTATCGACGAGGGCTACCGGACCTGGATTGCCCCGGATGACATTCGGGGGTCGCGGCCGTGGGCGGAACAGATCCTCGATGCGATCGCTGCCGCGACCGTCATGGTCGTGCTCGTGTCGTCGGACACCATGCGGTCGTCTCATGTTGGTCGGGAAGTCAATGTGGCTTTTGATCACAGCAAGGCGGTGTTACCGATTCGTATCGAGGACGTCGCCTTGTCAGGCACCCTTCAATATCTCTTGGCATTGGTGCAGTGGGTTGACGCCTTCCCTCCCCCCCTGCGTCGCCACCACGACCGCTTGTCGAAACGCATAACCGACATGTTGAACGATCTAGGGACCACCCGACAGACGGAAGGCTCGCACGATCGAAACCCTACGCCGCCCCCATCCCGGCCGACCTACCGGTCTCAGCGGCCAGACCAAGATGAGGCGAACCGACCTGCATTCGGCAATCCCCGACCGGGACTGGGTGGGCTTGCACCGTGGCTGATGATTGGCGGAGGTCTTGCCGTGGCGGCGATCACGGTCGCGCTTCTTACTAGCAATCCATCAACAGGAACCAGTAGCGCACCAAAAACCACCTTCTTGACCGCGTCGGCCCCACCCGCATCCGACGCCGCCCAGGCCGGTGAGCCCGAGGGGATGTTATGGAGGGTCGCCTTCGATGACGAGATTCGCGAAGTCGCCGTTGACGGAAGATCTCTGATCGTGACAGAGGTCGACGGGACTGTGCACGCCGTCGATGCCGCCACCGGCCTTGGGCTTTGGAAAGAGCCGTTCGAAGTTGGGGGCGCCACCGTCGATCTCGTCACATCGGCTGGACGCCTCTTTTTCGTCAGAGATCGATCAAGGCTGGTCTATTGCGTGGACACCGTTGACGGAGTCGAGATCTGGAGGAGGCTGGTGCCGCTGGATGCAGCCGAAGACAGACCGCGGTTGAGCCTGGCTGGTAGTTCTGTACTCGTCGGATTGGGAACCGGCGTGACCTCGCTGGGAGTTACGTCGGGCTCCGAGCGGTGGGTGGTCCCCGACATTGCCCGGCTTCTGGTCGACTCCATCTCTGCCGAGGGTTCGTTGGTCGCCGCAGGTGACGGTCGTTGGCTATATGCGTTGGATGCCAGCACCGGGGACAGCCAGTGGGAACTGGGTCCACCCGATCTGACCGACGGAGCGGCCTCGATCACCGTGCAGCAGATCGAGGTTCAGTCCGGCTTCGGAAGTACTCTCGATTCCCGGGTGGTGGTTCTCACGGGCGCCCGGGATCTCCTCATGCTTGATGGTGAGACCGGGGTCGTCCGGTGGACTGCACCCGTAACCGGCTATCCAGCGGCGACAGCGGAAGCTGTCTACGTTGCCGGCGTAGACGGGTATTTGCAGGCCCTCAACAGCGGCGACGGAACTACCTTATGGACCAATGATGAGGTGATGCCAAGCCTGATCCCAGTCGTGGCTAACGAGATGATCTACACCGTTGACGATGACATGCTCATCGCGGTCAACCCCCGTTCGGGCACCGAGGTTCACAGGTTACGGCTCGGAATGACACCGACGTTCGCTCCACAGATCCTCGGGGAGCTGGTCGTAGTGTCGTCAGGAAGGAATCTGTTCGCATTGATACCCACAACGTGACAGCAAGAGCCGTGCTTCTCGTATTTGCGCCGATCATTGCCACCGCCTGTTCTGCCTCTCCGGGCGTTGAACCCCTGACGTCGTCCTCATCGACCAATCGGACGGAGACCACGATCTCCCAGCCGGTCCCGGTGACCACGTCGGTGCCGGGGCCGGTGGACATCCCCGGTCGGGCTTTCGTGCTGGAACCAGGCCTATATACCACGAACAGGTTTCTTGTTCCCCTCACGTTCAACGTCGATGTGAGCGGATGGCGGACCTCCGGCGCCGAGGACGATTGGGTGGGAGTGTCATACGTCGAAGAGGGAGCGAACACCATTGCTGCCAGCCTGATCATCATTGCCTATCGGTCCACAGACACCGTCGACGCGGTGCTTGGCGCCATCACCTCCATCGAGGGGGTAACGGTGCTTTCTGATCCCATGCCGACGGTGGTCGGTGGCCGCGACGCCAGCGTCCTCGATGTACACGGGACGCCGGATCCAACTGTCGTAGGGAATGGCAGCAACAGAGAAGAGTGCAGCTATCCCGGCGGATCGGGTCGTTTCTTCTTTGATGGCCCCGGCTACCAACTCTTCAGCAAAGAGATTCACGCATTCGGCATTCCGGCGTGCTACCGCAGCCGGGTTTGGGTCGTAGACGTCGATAGCACGACGATCACGATGATCGGCACAACCGACGACACCAGCGATTTCGCTCGGCTGGTGTCGGAAATCGAGCACTTCCTAGAAGGGATCCAATTCCATCGGGGCGGTTGATCCCCGCGAGACGAGAACGGGAGAAGAACAAGCGAACCCACGACCAGCTCGACTCCTCCAACCACATATAGGCCGCGGGAAGAGCAAGGCGAGCTGGAAGAACTCTGAACGATCCGAAACTCTTAGCGAACGAGACTAGATCTCGGCTCTTAACCCCTTGCTGCGACCAAGAAACGGACCCGACCACAAGTCGTACCGCTGACCCTAGGAGCACGTTTGCCGCTTGGTCCGATCTCGTGAAGGAGTCGGGGACTTGCTCGCCGGGGCGTATCAGGCGGTGGTGCGACAAGGACCGCCCCTCGGTTGCGAGGCCTCCGTGACTCTCGAGCCTGGCTCGCAAAAGGCGGTGCCGGGGATAACAAAGTGAGAATGGGCCGCTGGCGGCCCATTCTCCAATCAGCCAGGCGGTTATCCGCGGGGCAGCCGTCACCAACCCGCGTACTCTCCCGCGGTCCAGATCTCACCTCCGCCGCATTCGCCGAGGGGGTACCAAACACTTGGGTTATCCAGGTATCGCACCCACCCCACAACCTTTTGCCCTTGTGCTGTCCAATCTGAGAGATCCGCGTTTCCCCATCCCCACAGCCATTCGTAGCCATTCCACCTCGCTAGTGACCTGTTTGGGCTGGAGTAGTGCCAGTCGGAGTACTTGTACGCACCACCACCGACGCTGTGCGCGAATTGGACGACCCCACCGTCAAACGGCAGATAGAAGTTCAGACTCGAGTAGGTCAGGTATTCCGTACTGCCACCGCAGGCCATACCTACCGTGTCGGCCTCGGCAGCGGGAACGCCAACGGTCATCAGTAGGACCAATGCCAGCCCGAGAGCAATCAATGCGAATCGTCGGCTGCTGCGCCCTTCGACTAGTTGATCGGTCATTTCGTTCTCCTTCCTCTGTCGGTCGCCGAGTTGCGGCCTGACGAACGAAGAATCTCAAAAGAGCCTTACAAGTCGCTTTCAGCCCGAGGTCACATAGAGCGACCGGAGCTGGCCGATGGAGGATCCCGCCGCGGCCTCCCCTCCGACGAAGGGCCGAGCCGACAGCCTCCGGCTTCGGTCAGGCCCAAGCGGTCTCTCGAGCAGGTCCCAGGGAAAGGTGTCCACAGTCGCCCACTCCACCGACCCATTGGATGGTGTTCGACGTCCCCGCTCGCGTTAGGTGTCAGTTCAGAGCAACTGGCCGAGGCTAAGAGTGAGCAGAAAGCGATCTGTAAGGGGAGGCTGGCACGCTCGATAGAGACCGCAGATCGCGGTCTCTATCAAGAAAGGGACCGCCACATGGCCACCAACACCAACCTCGTCAGGACGTCAGGTCTGGTCCGGATCGGTGTCACTTTCCTGATCCTGACAACTGCCTGTGTTAGGTCGGGTTTGCCATCGAGCGAGTCAGCTGAGTCCACACCGGGAGGCACTACGACCACGTCTCAGCCGGCTCCCCCCGGCGACTCGAACCCCCCTGAGTCGATCCTGCCGCCATCGTCTTCCGGCGAGCCCTCCATCATCCCCGGCCAGACGGGACCGGGGGCGATCAAGAGTCCCGAGATAGGCACCGCCGCATCGCCCTCTAACCCACCCGAACCCGGGTCAACAACCGGTGGACCGTCTTCCGGCTCGCCCCAAACTCCGACAGAACCTGATGCTCCTTCAACCATGCCGGACGCCGGGGCTCCTTCAGGCGCGGAGGGGCCTGCAGTGACCGACGGACCCTCCTCACCTGGCGAGCAGACCGCACCGCCAGGAACGACGACCACGCCACCCACAACGTCGCCGATCACACCGTCGCCAACCACCCCAACTAGTCCGCCCCCATCGCCAACAACGACGACGACCGCACTCACAACTACCACGACGGCCCCCAGCCAGCCGGTGGATCAAGCCCCTATCACATTGTGCGGTGACCTGAGCTTGAGTGTCTCAGGCACGTACCAGATCTACGACTACTGGATCTACCAAAGTTGCTTTTCCGACCCCGAGGGTGGACCAATTGAGGCGTTTTCAACCCAGGGCAGCTTCGGCTCGGTGACCGCCCCCAGCAACGCATACTGCGGATCTCTCGCTGGGAGCGCATGGTGCTGGCAGTACACCCCGTCGGCGTGGGACGGCACTCCCTACTGGGACTCCTTTACGGTCTGGGCGGTAGACAGTGCGGGAAACCAATCGGCACCGATCCAAGTCGACCTCTGTCTCAACTGCTGAGCGACCAACCAGTCTGACTCCGGAAATCGAAAGCCGCCGCAACGCGCCGGCTTTCGATCTTCGAGAAGCCATAGATCGGCGCCTGAACCCCGCCCACCCGTAGGATCGGAGGGTGGATGCCTCCGAGCGTCTCAAGATTCGAGTGCTGGGTCCGGTGCGGGCGGCAGTAGATGACCGTCCGATCAATTTGGGTGGTGCCAGGCAAAAGGCGATGCTGGCGTTCCTGGCCTGCCATCCGGCGAGGGTGGTTTCGGTCTCGAGCCTCATCGACGCAATCTGGGGGGAAGCTCCACCGGAATCGGCAAACGCCGTCCAAGTCTCGATCAATCGGCTACGGCAGGCAATGGGGGAGGCTCGCGACGTCTTGATAACCGATCCGCCTGGCTATCGGTTGGCACTGGACGGTGACGCCATCGATGCGGCGCGTTTCGTGACATTGTTCGAATTATCGAAATCGGCTGGAAGTCGGCGGCGCTTGTTGTTGGAGGAGTGTTTGAGTCTTTGGGAGGGCGAGGCGTTTGCCGACATCCCCGATGTTCCGTTCGTCGCCGGCGAGAAAACTCGTCTTCAGGAATTGCGGCTTGCGGCAACTGAGGATCGCATAGAGCTCGACCTCGCCAGTAGTCGTCACCAAAACCTTACCGCCGAACTCGAAGCTCTGGTCCAGGCTGAACCATATCGCGAGGCACTCTGGCGTTTCCTCATCGTCGCCTTGTATCGATCCGACCGACAAGCTGATGCTCTTGCCGCATTTCATCGCGTTCGCCAGATTCTGCTTGAGGATCTCGGCCTGGATCCCGGGCCAGCCCTCGTCGCGCTCGAAGACGCAGTCCTCCGCCAAGATCCTTCGCTCGATCCGCCAGTTGCTCTCGAGGCTGCTCAGAGGCTGAAGGAACCTCCAAGCGAGCTGATGGGTCGGCAGGACGAACTCGCCACGCTGTGCGATCAAACCAGAAGGCACCGCCTGGTGACGGTGGTCGGGCCGGGCGGGGTGGGCAAGACTCGCCTTGCCCTCGAGGTCGCGCATGACCTGGTTGACCAGTTTCAGGGCGGGGTCACCTTTGTCGAACTAGCCGACCTCAAGGATCCGTCGCTCGTGATGGCTGAAATCGCTCGCGCGAGAGGAGCTGGTGGCGGACATGATCCCTTGGCCGACCTAGTGACCAATCTGGGCGATCTTCCAACCTTGCTGGTCCTCGACAACTTCGAACAAGTGTCAAAGGCCTCACCGGAGCTCGCACGACTGCTGGAGATGACCCGGACCACCCATCTACTAGTGACTTCGCGAGCGCCAATGCACTTGGTAGCCGAGCATCTCTTCCAGCTTTCACCTCTTCCGCCGGATCAAGGATCCGCGCTCTTCATCGCTCGGGCTGAAGCGGTGTGTTCGAACCGGCCTGACGACGAGACCGCCATCGCGATTTCGGAGCAGCTCGATGGCCTTCCACTTGCAATCGAGCTTGCCGCCGCCAAGTGTCGACATATGTCCGCTGCCGACCTACTCGCTCGTCTCACGGATCGCTTCGAGACTCTGAGCGAAGGGGCGCATGATCTGCCTGACCGCCACCGGGCCCTGCGGGCCACGCTGGATTGGAGTGCCGAACTACTCGGCAACTATGCCCGGGATGTGCTTGTAAGGATTTCCGTTTTCGCCTCCCCGTTCGATCTAGACGCCGCCAAAGCCGTCGCAGATGGTGGCACCGACCTTGTTAAACCGATCGGAGAGTTAGTGGATGCGAATCTCCTCACCGCGGAGGATGGCCGTTATCGCATGCTTGAAACAGTTCGGGAATATGCCTATTCGCACCTAGTCGGCACAGGCCAAGCTGAGTCGATGGCAGCCCGGCATGCGAGCTGGATAATCGCGCGATGCAAGATTGCCGAGTCGGACCTTCATAGTGCTCACGAGATGGCTGCTCGGAGTGAGCTGTCTGGATTTCTTCCGGACATGCGATCTGCAATCGACTATCTCCTCGAAAATCACCGACACGAGGAAGTGGCCGAGATGCTGTTGGCCACGTCCCTGATGTGGTATCACGAGGGGCTTCTCTCCGAACTAGCGCGCTACCTGGAACTGGCTTCCGAAGGATCCATAACGGGCGCAATAGAGGCTGAGGCAACGACAATGCGAGGCGTCTTCGCCAAGCTCTCCGGGGACAATGACCGAGGTGTGCCGCTAATCATGGAAGGGGTTGAACGCCTCCGCCGCCTATCTCCAAATTCGGTCAAACTCGTCAACGGCCTTTGTCATCTGGCTGCGTTTCGGGCCGAAATCGGAGACGCGACCGCATTCGAGGCCGCAGATGAAGCACTCTCCGTTGCGGAGCGGAGTGGCGACCCGGGTTCGGTGGTCATGGCTCTTGACCTTGGGAGCTATGTAGCTGGAGTCCTGAACAGCCTCGACCGGGCGTTGATGGCAGCTGAGCAATCCGTCGAAGCCGGGCGGCGGCTCGACTCGCCGCAACTTGCCAACTCGCTTGCGAGAATGGCAGTCGCGCTTGAGGCTATTGGCCGGCACGACCAAGCCGTGGCCGCAGCTGAGGAGGCCCTCGCACTGGCCGAGTCTGGACGCTCCGCGGCTCAGCTCGCCGAGGTCAGACTCAATGTCGCTCCGATGATCGCATCATCGAATCGGGCGATGGCCGCTGACAGCTTGACCAAATCAGTAGCGGCGTGGGTGGCGATGGGACTTGTGCCATCGGCTCTCGACGCGGCGTCGAAGCTAGCCACACTGATAGCTAAGCAACTCCCCACCGAGGCCGCGATGATGGTCGGCGCCATTGACTTTCATTCCGGAGCCAGGACCGAGCCAACTCTCAAGTCGGAGCTTGTCGCGCTACTCGGAGAGCACAACTTCGAGGTGAGCTACAACACCGGCAGGCGACTCGACATGGATCGCCTGAGTCGACTTGCCGCTGAAGCAACCGACAAGGTCAAAGTCAGTTCACTCGGGTCTTAGGCGCTGCGAGACACCGTTTCGCACCAAGTTGGACGTTGGGCGACAAGACTGTGAAACGAAGGAGACCTGAACCCAATCATCGGGTAGCAGGCCACCCAAATGTGGGACCGCGATCAGAGGTAGTCGAACTAACAAGGCCGAAGCCGAAGATATCTGCATGCCAAGTCGGGCTGGGCGCCTTCATGCTTCGATCGCCAAGTCCATGCCCGAGTTCGGAGAGATTGAATACCCCGGGCCCAGTTGTTCGCGCAGGCGAGCGAGCAGTGTGGCTTGCAATCTTGCAGCCTCTTCCTCCTCAGTCGGTGTCTGCTCGCGCCACGAATAGTCCGTCTCGTCGGGCGCAATTTCATCTTCTTGACCGGGAACGGAGCGTTGCCAGCCAATTGAGGTCAGGAAGGCAAGCCGTTCGAGATCGGACGCAAGATCGGAAGAGATGGATAATGATCGAGGGTCTACGTACGACCCCCAGCGTTCAAAGGCGTCGGCGTCACGAGCCCAAAGCGTCACCCCCATCCCTGCTTCATACGACAGTGTCAAGGCGAAGTGGCGACCAGCCGACGCAGCAACCCGAACGGCACACACCCGTTGACCGGAAGTGGCCGTGTCTCCCTCCTTGAGCAGAATCTCTATCAGCTGACCGCGTACAGGCGTACTAAAGATCCCCGAAGAATCTCCGAGTCTGAGAATCCTGTCTCCAGCCTCGAGCATTGCGCCTTTGTGGACAAGCCAGGAGGCCGGTCCGCTGGTTTTCTTCCAGAGTCTTTGAGTCACCAGCGTGACAACGCGCCGCCTTCCACGCCTTGCGGGTGAAATCACGGTGCGTGTCTCACGACTTGGGTCCGGTCAGCGTGCTGGGGTCACCAAAAACCGGGGTGGAGTCGGCACCCACAGAAACCAATTCAAGGACAGATTCTCGCCAGGCCATGTCACCAGAATCTCGGCACTGTAGCGCCCTGCCTCGCAACGAAGCCGCCGCATTCTGAGGGTCGGAAGCCTGAAGTCCGAGCGGTCGTGGCCTCCTCGGACGGCCTTGGATGGCTACGGGACCTGTTCGAAGGTTTAATCAGAATGCGCAAACCGACTTGACGGAACGGTTCAAAAGCGCGAACCAAGGTGCGGACGAGACGCCTACCGAAGGGCATGGACTTCAAGGGATGGGCACCATAAACCCCTTGGTGACGGGCTATTCCTGGTGGGCGTTGAGGGGCTCGAACCGCCGACCTCTTCCTTGTAAGGGAAGCAGTCGAAGCTGGCACGGCCAACGGCATGTCAGGATCTCGCGGCTGTCTTAGAAGCTCAACCACCTGAGTGTTACGGGCCAGGGTGATTTCGTCTTCGGCTGCGCCGTCGATGTAATCGAAAACACCGCTCGGGTGCCTGCGTTTAGCAACGAGGCGTAGGTCGTCGATGTTCGCCGCTCGCCTCAGCCGTCTCTTGGCTGAACTCCTCTCAACGGGTCGGAAGCGCACTACCGAGCGTAGGGTCCTCATCATGCCCATGGCCCCCTCCAATCCACCTGACCTCCAAGACTCTGGATGCGCGATGGTCGGACCAATCTATACGGATTTCGGCCACAACCCTTTGCGTTGGTATGACCATGACGATTAGTTTTTGGTTGTGGCCACTCTGCAAGGTTCTCCGCCCGGCGTCGAATGGAGGGAGTTCTCCGGCCTCACCGCCCTGATCACCGGCGCGTCCTCGGGAATCGGGTTCGCTGTGATGAGCAAGCTGATCGCCGCCGGAGCAGATGTGCACGGCACCTCGCGTCGCTCCGAGGGCGTCCTAACGATCGCAGACGCAGGTGGAATACCTCATTTGTGTGATGTCACCTCACCGACGGCCCGCTCTCGCCTGCTGGAGCGGGTGGGCCATTGCCACCTCTTCGTCAACACGGCCGGCGAGAACCGGGTGAGTGCGTTGGACGACGTGACTTCCGAGGACTACCGATTTGTGATGGCGACCAACCTCGATGCTCCCTTCTTTCTCACCCAAGCAGCAGCGCGTCAAATGTCGTCTGGTGGCGCCATTGTTCTGGTGTCGTCGGCCGCGGCCAAGAAGGCCGACCCGCGAACCGCGGTCTACGCGGCGGCTAAGGCCGGGGTGATTTCCCTGACCCGAAGCTTCGCCCTGGACCTCGCACCCCGCAAGATACGAGTCAATGCCGTGGCCCCCAAGATCATCGACACCCCGATGCAGCGAGCGCACGTCGAACGGACCGCGCTCCTCCTAGGCAAGACACCCGACCGACTGCATGATGAGCGAATCGCAGAGGTGCCCCTGGGGCGAGCCGGCACACCGGAGGAGTGTGCCGACGCCATACTCTTCCTGCTCAGCCCCCGCTCCTCCTATCTGACCGGACAAACCGTGGATGTGGACGGCGGATGGCTGATGGTGTGACCCGCCCAACCGGGACAGATCCAATCCCGCGCCCACCGGGCCTGGACGATATGGCGGCTCTCCGACCCGAGGTCCTTTTTGATTGCTCGGACGCGACGGCCATCGTCGTCGGGGGCGGTGGCGGCGTCGGGTCGTGGCTCGCCGCCGGGCTTGCCCTTGCCGGGGCGGGAGTCGTCGTCGCGGACATCTCTGCGGAGCGGGTCGAACCAATTACTCGACTGATCGAAGACGCAGGGGGATCGGCGCATGGTTTCGCGGGTGACATCTCCGATCACGACACCGTCCAACACCTGATGGAGATGGCATATAGAGCCTCATCTAGACCGCTGAGAGTGATGGTCAATGCGGCGGCGGTCAACAGACGGTTGCCGGCTTTGGACGTCGACCCGGAGACCTACGACTGGGTCATGGACGTCGACCTGCGCATGCCCTTCTTCCTGTCACAGGCCGCGGCCAGGGCGATGAAGGCGACGGGCGGTGGCTCGATCATCCACATCTCCTCCACCAACGCCCGGTTCGGGCTCCAATCCACCTCGGTCTACGCCGCGGCCAAGGCCGGGCTCGACCAGCTGGCCCGCACCCTCGCCGTGGAATGGGCCCCACACGGGATCAGGGTCAATTGCATCGCCCCCGGGTTTCTCATGACCGAGTTGTCGAGGCCGCTCTGGGATCAGGCTCCGAAACGGAGCTGGATCCTGGACCGGGTCCCTCTCGCCAGGCCCGGGTCACCGGTGGAGCTTCTGGGGGCATGCCTCCTCCTCGCCTCTGCCGCCGGGTCATTCATCACCGGTCAGACCCTGACCGTCGACGGAGGTTTCCTGGCCGGAAACGACTGGGAAAGTACCGGAGCGACGACTTGACCTCCTGCCTGTCGGGGCGGGTCGCGGTGGTGACTGGGGCGGGGAGCGGGATCGGGGCGGCCATCGCCATCGACCTCGCCGCCCGCGGAGCCCGGGTAGCCATCGTCGCCCGTCACGAGCCACCCCTGCGCTCCGTCGCCGAGACCATCGAGCAAGCTGGGGGGACGGCCCACGTCGTCGTCTCCGACGTCGCCGACCCGAAATCGGTGGTCGCCGCCGCCGAATCGACCAGAGTCAACCTAGGACGACCACAGATCCTGGTCAACGGCGCCGGCTTCGCTGACACCTGCCTTGTCGAGGAACTGACGATGAACGAGGTCGACCACATGATCGACGTGAATCTCAAAGGAGTCATCTACTGGACCAAGGCAGTTCTCCCCGACCTGCTGGTGGACGGCGGAGACATCGTCAACATCGCGTCCCTCGGAGGGGTCCGCTCCTTCCCGGGGTGGTCGCTGTACTGCGCCGCCAAGCACGGAGTGGTCGGCTTCGCAGGCGCCTTGGCTCAGGAGGTCGCTGATCGCAACGTCAGGGTGACCACTATCTGTCCCGGGGCCACTGCCACCGCCCTCTGGGAGAAGCCGGGGATGTCCTACTCCGGCCCGGCGGAGGTGATGCTGGAGCCCCGGCAAGTCGCCGCAACCGTCCTGCACATACTGGAGATTCCGCGCCATGTCCTGTTCAAAGACGTCCTGATGCTCCCGGCCGGTGAGTGGGCATGAGAATGAGAGGAGGACCGACCAGATGACCGAGAGTCGGCCAGGCCCTTTGGTACTCGCCGCGGGGCTGTCCAACGTCGAGTGTCCCACCCTGGGACCCGATGGGTGGATCCTCAACGTGTGCAGCCTGGACCGGCTCGAAGAGCACTGGCCGACCCGAGCCGGTGACATCACGGTGACCCACCCTGACCGGCCGCTAGAGACCTCCGTCCTCTTCTCCACGTCGACCCCGGAGGTCACCGGGATCCCCGCCGCCCTGGCGTTCGGCCCGGACCAGGCGATCTACGTGGCCGACGAGGGGAGACGGGCGATCGTCCGAGTTACCGCCTCGGGCCAGATCGAAGACATCATCACGCGGTACCAGGGGGAACGGATCAACGGCCCCAATGACCTGTCCTTCGACGAGAACGGCGATCTCTATTTCACCGACCCGTGGACGAGCTCTCCCAACAATCCGGTCGCCGCGGTGTACAGATACGACTGGGAACACCAAGAGCTATCTCTTATCGAGGCCGGCATGGAGTTCACCAACGGCATCGTCGTCAAGGACGGTCGCGTGTACGTAGCCGAAACGTTCCCACGAGCAGTGTGGGTGTATGAGATCGAGGGCCGGGGGCGGGCCGGCAACAAGCGGCTCTTCTGCCGTTTGCCCTGTGTAATGAACCCCCCAATGTTGCCACCCCGTGTCCGGGAGAGCATCGGCGCCGAGTACGTAGTCGGACCCGACGGGATGGCCTTCGACGCCGAAGGCCACCTTTGGGTCACTCACTACGGCGGAAGCGGGGTGTTCGTCTACGACTCCGCCGGGCAGCTCACCGACATACTCCCCGTGCCCGGGACGAAGCCGACCAACCTCTGCTTTGGTGGCCCCGACCTCGAGACGACCTATGTGGCAATCGACGATCCTGGTGTGATCGTCGAGTACCACCTCGGCGTTCGGGGCGATCGGATCAACTTCTGTCCCTCTCGGCTCGACCCACACCCATGGTTATCAGCGATCGCCGATGCCTCGGTCCCGCTGCCGGGAAGACGGGCCCTCCCTCGTGTCGAGCCACCCGCCTTGTTCCACAATCACTGACGCGGGCCGACTTCCATCGCCCAAGGTGAACGCGTATGGCGCTCAATACTCGACGGGACCAGGAGAAACCGGCCGTTGGACCAAGAAGCGGGCCTGGTCAGGATCTCGGCAACCAGATCTCCGGCCTCCCGCGGGTCGTCCCCTCCATCCGAGGCGACGCGGCTCGCCCATTCAGCCAGGTGCACGGCCGGAACGCCCGCCGCCTCCGCTTTTCTCCTGATGTCCTCGCCCATGTTGGTGAAGACATCCCCAGGGTGGATGGCGCAGGCGCTCACCCCGGTCCCCGCGAAGTGGGCGGCGAGACATGCGGTGTAGGCGTTGAGCGCCAGCTTGGCGGTGGCATAGCTGGTCATCAACGGATCCGGACCGTGGAGGGTCTGCGCCGAAGACACCACCACCACCCTACCCCAGCCGTTGTCCCGCATGGTCGCGAGGAAGGGTTGCACCGTCCGGTAGGTCCCGATCACGTTTGTCTCCAGGGCCGACTCCCATTCCGATGCATCTTCGAGGCCGGGTAGGGCGATGGGGCCGACAACACCGGCTGCGGCCACAACCGCAATCCGTTTCGGCGCCATCTCGGTAATGGTCTCCTGCATCGGCTCGAGGTGCGAGGGCATCCTCACGTCGGCAACGACTGTCCTGACATCCCCCGAACATTGCGCTGCCACAGCCTCGAGCCGCTGTAGGTCCCGGCCGACCAGAATCGTGACACGACTGAGAGTCGAAGCCGACGCGGAGATCCAGCGCCCTATCCCCCCGCTGCCGCCGGTGATCACAACGAGGTCTGCCACCGGGCTAGACACCCCAGAGTCCTCTCAACCGCCGGCCATCTGCTCGAGCTGGTCTGCCTTCGCCTCGGCGACCCTCCTAATCGCGGCCGACTGGTGACGGCCGATAAGGATGGCGGCTAGCTCCTGGTCCTTCGACTTGAACGACTCCACGATGTGCTCATGCTGATCGAGCGACATCTCGTCCCAAGTCGGGTCACTCAAGACCTCGCGAACGAACTCACCCATGGCCAGGACGACTCCCGCGGTAAGGATTCGCAAAGGGCGGTTCGGGCAATGCTCGATGGGTATCGAATGAAACTCGCTGTCGAGCCGGGCCAGACGCTCCAGGTCGCGGTCCTCTAGCGCACGCCGCGCCTCATCGAGAACCAGCCTCATCTTCGCCCCAACCGCCGGCATGGAGGCGAACGGGATCTCACGCACTGCGGCCACTTCGAGGAGCTCTCGAACCACGGACAACTCGGCCAGGTCGCTCCGATGCAGCTCGAAGAGCTGACCAGCCAGGAAATGGCTGCGACGCTCGCGCGCCTCCTTGACGACGAATCGCCCCCTCCCAACGTGAGCCTCCACCAGGCCGACCGCGGTCAACGCCATGAATGCCTCCCTCACCGCGGTCCGCGAGACATCAAGTGTCTCCGCCAGCTCTCGCTCGGGGGGCAGTTGCGATCCCGGGGGGTATTCGCCACTTTCTATCATGCGGCCAATGCGGCTGGCGACGGCGTCGGAACGCAGCCGAGTGTTGTCGTGAACCGATCTGGACATCGTGGAGTTCCCGTTCCGTCTGGACATCGTGGAGTTCCCGTCCCGGCTATGGGGTCGGACCAATACTACGCCATGTGACTCTTGAACAGCTATTGGACCGACCAATGTAGTCAATGGACCGACCAATCCGCCCTTGAGGCGCCAATTGACACCAAGATTGGTCGTACCTTATAGTCGTCCACAGCGTTGGGCTTACCCAAACCGGAGGAGGAAGACATGCGGTTTCGACGAGGAAGCAGAGCCCTGATTCCGATCGTCGCGGTGCTGGCGATGGTTGCGGCGGCGTGCGGATCGGGTACGGCCGACACCACTACTACCGAGGCTCAGGAAACGTCCACGACGGCGGCCGTGGAAGCCACCACCACCTCGGGTGCGGCTCTTCAGATCGGCTTCGCCTGGACGGATCCATCCATAGAAGTATTCATTCCGCTTAAAGCCGGCGCTTTAGAAGAGTCGGCTGCACGTGGCTATGAGGTGCTGTTTAGCAACAACGGCGGTGATCCAGCCGCTCAACTGGCCGACATCCAAACCTGGATCGGGCTCGGGGTGGCCGGCTTGGTGATCCTCCCGCTTGATCCGGCGGCAACGACGAACCTCGCCGACCAGGCCCAGGCCGAGGGGATAGTCGTCATTGGGTACTCCGATCCGATCGAGAATCAGGACGGATCGACCACGTTCAACCACGTCCAGGGTGGCACCGAACTCGGTAAGAACGCAGCCGATTGGATCAACGAGAACCTGGGCGGCAAGGGCGTGGTCGGCCTGCTGACGATCGACACCATGGAGGTCGGCCGCCAGCGAATCGACAGCGCGGTTGCTGTCATCGAAGCCGAGACCGATTCGGTCATCGCCGCCCGCGAGACGGCCATATCCGCCGCCGACTCGCTGCCCGTGGTGCAGTCGATGCTCCAAGCCTACCCTGACCTAAACGTAATCCTCTGCGTCGCAGATGACGGTTGCCTCGGCGCAGCGCAGGCCTTCGAGGCCGCAGGGATCGACCCGGTAGGCGTATACATGGCCGGATGGGATGGAGCCCGCCCCGCACTGGAACAGATTGCGGCTGGAGACGGCTACATCAAGGCTGACGCCGCCCTCGACCTGCTCGAGATCGGCCGGTCGATCGTCTACACGGTAGATTACGCGATCAACGGCGGAGGCGATTCCAACGTGCTTCACGACTACGTCATAGTCGACACATCGACTCCCGACGAGATACAGCGCCTACTCGACGCCTACGACTCCTGAAAACCGAGACGGAGGGAGGGTGCGCCCGGGCCTTGAGCAGCGTGGATTTCGACGGTAGGAGCGAAGCGGCAACGCCGACTGGTGGGGCGCGACCCCACCAGTCGGCCGTGAGTAGGGCGTTAGCGAACGAGCGGCGTCGTCGAGCTGTTCGTTGGGCGCAGCAGAGTGGTGTGTTCTTCGCACTGCTCACCTTGATCGGCCTTTTCTCGCTGATGACGGACCGCTTCCTCGTGAGGGGGAATCTCACGATCGTTGCATTGCAGATTGCGGTGACCGGCATCGTGGCGATTCCGGGAGCGATGCTGGTGCTGAGCGGATATGTAGACTTATCTGTCGGCTCGGTGATGATCCTTTCGGCGGTCGGATTCGGCCAGGTGTTCAATGCCGGTGTCCCGGTCGGCTGGGCGGCGTTGATCGGCCTGGCCATAGGTCTGGCCTGGGGACTGGTGGTCAACGGATATTTGATCGCCTACATGGGGTTCTCCCCCGTCGTCGTCACCCTGGGTGGGCTGGCACTGGCGAGGGGGCTGGCGGAGACGTGGAGTCAGGGGATCACCATCTTCGGGTTCGGCGATATCTTCGGGTTCTTCGGCACCCGAAGGTGGCTGGAGATCCCGATCCCGGTGTGGATCTTCCTGGTCGTCGTCCTGATCGGCTTTTACGTGTGGAACGTCGGGCCTTGGGGCCGCCGGATGACCGCCATCGGATCCTCCCCTGAGGCTGCCCTCTCCTTGGGCGTACGCATCAAGAAGATACCCTTCCTCCTCTACGGGGCCTCCGGACTGGCCGCGGCAGCCGGCGGGCTCATATTCACCGCACAGCTCGACGCGGCATCGCTCTCCATCGGGCAAGGTCTGGAACTCCAGGTACTGACGGCGATTCTCCTCGGAGGCGTCAGTTTCACCGGCGGCCGCGGGACTCTCGGTGGAGTCCTCAGTGGGCTTCTGTTCCTCGGTGTCCTCCGCAACGGTCTCGTGCTCACCGGTGTCGGGGTTTTCTTGCAGCAGGTCGCCATTGGAACAGCGCTGCTGTTCGCCGCGTTCCTCGACGCCCTCTATCGCCGCCTCGAGCGGGTCGCCGTCGAGGAGCAGGACGAAGGACCGGACTGGTCAGATGAGTCGGCCAAGCGGACGGAGATGGGGCCATGAACGAAACCACTCCGCTACTCGAGCTCATCGACATCCACAAGCGGTTCGGCTCGACCAGAGCCCTGAACGGAGCCGCACTGGAAGTCCACCGGAGCGAGGTGCTGGGGCTCATCGGTGACAACGGAGCCGGCAAGTCCACTCTGGTCAAGGTGATAGCCGGCGTCTATCAACCGGACGCCGGGGCGATCCTGCTCGATGGCGTCGAGCAGCATCTCCAGGATCCGGCGGACTCTCAGAGGGTCGGCATCGAGACAGTGTTCCAAAACCTGTCACTGGTTCCCAGCCTAGAAATCTTCGAGAACGTCTTCCTCAATCGAGAGTTGTACGGCCCGGGGCGATTCCTCGCCGCGATTCGTCGCATGGACCGATCGCGGATGCGCCGCATCGTCCAGGACAGCTACTCCCGGCTCGGGCTGGACCTCCCACCGTCGGACACAAAGGTCGTTGCCTTGTCCGGCGGGCAGCAGCAGGCGGTGGCCATCGCCCGCGCCGTCATCTGGGAACGCAAGATCGCGGTTCTCGACGAACCGACCGCAGCCCTCGGTGTGAAGCAGACCCGCATCGTCCTCGACTTCATCTCACGCCTTCGTGACGAGGGCCTTGGTGTGATCCTCATCACCCACAACATGGAGCACGTCATGGAGGTGGCAGACCGAGTAACCGTCCTCAGACTGGGCCGCAGCGTGTACACCGCTTGTGCCGGCGACACCAACGCCCGCCTGCTCGTGGAGCAGATGACGGGCGCGGCACCGGTGGCTCTTCGACTCGACGACAACCCATCCTGACATGTCCCCTTCTCTCACACGACAAGCAGTCGAACGGAACCTCGCGGCACTCGGTCTGCGCCTTCCGGACCTAGCCCCGTCCTCCCGGGGTTCCTATACGGTGGTACGCGTCGATTCCGATCTCGCGCATACCAGTGCTCTCGGACCGTTCGAACTGGACGGGAGCGGAAGGTTCACTCACGTCGGAGAGGTCGGCACCGATCTCGACGAGGAGCCAGCCCGGGCCGCGGCAGCAGTGACCGCGCTGAACCTGATCGCAGCGGTCGACCAACACCCCGGAATGGAACGGGTGCTTCGGATCATCGAGCTGATTGCCTATGTGCGGGCCCGGAGCGAGTTCGAGAGCCACGCCGCAGTAGCCGACGGTGCCAGCGAGGTGCTGCTCACCGCCTTCGGGCCGGAGATGGGGGCCCACGCCAGAACGGTCATCGGAGTGCGCTCCCTCCCGTTCGGCGTTCCGGTCGTGGCATCGATGAAGGTGCGACTGCAGGGTGAGGTTCGATGACCGCCCGGGCATGGGAGACCGCAGAGGGCGCGGCCTTGGCCATCCCCCACCACATCGAAACCCCGTCGCTCGTGGTCGACCTGCCCCGGGTCAGGGAGAACCTCGACGACATGGCCCGATTCGCCCAGGCCGCCGGGGTGGATCTCGCGCCACACGTTAAGACCCATCGGAGCGTCGAGTTCGCCCGGATGCAGATCGAGTCGGGAGCCAATCGGCTCTGTGTGGCGAAGCTGTCCGAGGCCGAGCATTTCATCGACGCCGGGTTCGATAGGCTGGTCATGGCCTATCCCATCGCCGGGGATGACAAGTACGAGCGTGCCAAGCGGCTCATCCCCCGGGCCGATCTGAGGCTCAGTGTCGACAGCCTCGACGCGGCCCGGGGCCTGTCCCGGTCGTTGTCCGGGTCGAGTCTCAAGGCCGAAGTCCTCTTGCAGATCGACACCGGCTTCCATCGAACCGGGGTTCTTCCCGAGCCGGCGGTCGGCCTGGTGCGCGAGCTGGTCCAGTTGGAGAACCTTCGCTTCAAAGGGCTCATAACACATGAGGGACATGCCCCTGGAGCCGGGAGTACCGAAGCCCTAGCGAGGACAGCGAGGGAGGCGGGAGTGGTCATAGCCGACCTGGCCGAGAAACTTCGTCTCCTCGGCATAGCGGTGGACAGTGTGTCGGTCGGATCGACGGCAACGGTGAAACACTCGGCGACGTCAGGAGTAACCGAAATTCGACCTGGTATCTACCCCTTCAACGACTACGGGCAGGTGTATATCGGAACGGTGGGCATCGAACGGTGTGCGGCCCGTGTCGTGTCCACCGTGGTGAGTCACGCCGCCCCGGATCGAGCCATCATCGATGCCGGGTCCAAGGCGCTAAGCCAGGATCAGCTCTCGATTTGGGACGAGGACACCGAGCCTTTGCACGGGCTGATCATTGGACACCCGGGCTGGAAGCTCCGACGTCTCTCCGAGGAGCACGGGTGGCTCCAGTGGGAAGGCGAGGGTCAGCCGACCTACCTGGAGATCGGCAGCAAGGTGCAGATCCTCCCAGTGCACATCTGCTCGGTGTTCCACGTGCTCGGGGAGGCAGAGATCGTCGAGGAGGGTGAGCACGTCGGCACCTGGGCCTCTACCGCGCGAGGACTCTCCAAATGACGTTGGCCAAGACCCCCGAAGCGGCTGGGATCGCGATACCCGGTTACTCGCCCCTCCCGACCACTCTTCCCTTCACCCATTACACCCAGACCGACCGGATCCTCTACGTCTCGGGGCACATCCCCGACATGGAGGGGCAGCCGCCCATTCGGGGCCGGCTGGGCGACCAGCTCGAGGTGGAGGAGGGTCGCATCGCGGCGAGAATGGTTGCTCTGAATCTCTTGGCGACGTTGCGCCATGCGACCGGCGACCTCGACAAGGTGGGGAAGATCTTGAAGATGGTTGGCTACGTCGCCTCGGCCAACGGTTTCGTGCAACAGCCCGATGTGATCAATGCCGCCTCTGAGATCTTCGTCGAGCTTTGGGGGGAATCCGGGGTCCACGCCCGATCCGCCATCGGAGTCGCCCAACTCCCCCTCGGGGTACCGGTCGAGATTGAGCTGGTGGTCGAGCTCGAGGAGTCGAAATGAGGCTTTCGGGAGCCGTGTGCGTGGTCACCGGAGCTGCGGCCGGTCAGGGCCGGTCGGTGGCCCTCCACTTCGCCCGCGAAGGGGGATCGGTCCTGCTGCTCGACGTCGACGGATCCCGGGGCGAACAGGCAGCCGCCGAGATCCGGCGTCTCGGTCACACGGCCTCCTTCCTGCGATGCGACGTCTCGGATGAGGGCGATTGGGAGAAGGCCAGGTTGCACGTCGAGTCCGAGTTCGGGACCGCCACCGTGCTCTACAACAACGCCGCCGTGTTTCTTTCTCAGGACGGCTCGGTCCTCGACATGGAGGTCGCTACATGGGACCGAGTCATGGCCGTCAACGTCCGGAGCGTCTTCCTCGGCTGCAAGCATTTCGTCCCCGCCATGATCCAGAGGGGCGGTGGGAGCATCATCAACGTCGCGTCCATCCGCGCTTCGCTCGGGACACGCCTGCCTCAGGATGCTTACGCCGCATCGAAGGGAGCCGTGGTGGCGCTGACCAAGTCCCTGGCCGTCGAGTTCGCCCCTTACGACGTCCGGGTCAACGTCATCAGCCCCGGGACGATCCTCACCGAGATGGCACCCATCCAGGACCCCGAACTCGCCGCGGAACGCCTCAAGCGCTACCCGTTGGGTCGCTTCGGCACCCCAGATGACGTGACCTCCGCCGCCCTCTACCTCGCCTCCGACGAATCGGCGTGGACCACAGGAATCGAACTTCTGATCGACGGAGGAACCTCCGCCTTCTATGTCTGACCAGATGGTAGAGACCCCGGCTGAGACCCTTCAGGGCCTCGAGGAGATCGAACGCCGGGTCCTCTGGCTGTCGTCCCTCATCGTTCACGATGCGAACAAGATAAAGGACCCCGCCGGGATCAAGGTGGGCGGCCACCAGGCCTCCAGCGCCAGCTGCGTCAGCCTTCTCACCGCCCTCTACTTCCGCCATCTCACCTGCGGCGACCGGATCGCGGTCAAACCGCACGCCTCCCCGGTGCTCTATGCCATTCAGTATCTCCTCGGGCGTATACCGCAAGAGAAGCTTCACCAGCTCCGGTCATTCCACGGGCTCCAGGCCTACCCGTCGCAGACCAAGGACCCCGATTTCGTCGACTACTCCACCGGATCGGTCGGGCTCGGGGCTGCGGCCGTCAACTTCTCGGCTCTGACGGCACATTTCCTCCGGTCGAAGGGTCTCCTCAACGAAGCCGGAAATTTCTGGGCGGTGGTTGGGGACGCCGAGCTCGACGAGGGCAACGTCTGGGAAGCCCTGGCCGAGCCGCTTCTCGACGACGTCCCCGGCATCCGTTGGGTCGTCGACCTCAACCGACAAAGCCTCGATCGGGTGGTCCCCGGGATCAGGGTGCGAAGACTGGAGAAGCTCTTCGACGCCAACGGATGGCGTGTGATCGAAGCCAAGTACGGAAGGTTGCTCACGGGGCTGTTTGATAAGCCGGGCGGGGAGTCGCTGATGCGGCGCATCGATGAGATGTCCAACGAGGAGTTCCAGAGCATCGTCAGCGGTCCCCTCGGAGATATCGGCGAACGGCTGATCAACACCAGCGATGACCCGCGAGCCCTGTCGAGGGTGTTGTCCGACCTCTCCCCCGTCGAGTTGCGTCAGGCCCTCACCAACCTCGGTGGCCATGACCAGGAGGTGCTGGCCACCTCGTTTCAAGCCGCCGACTCCAGGTCCACGCCAGCGGTGGTCTTCGCCTACACCGTCAAAGGGTGGGGATTGCCGTTCGCCGGAGATCCTCTCAACCACTCGGCGTTGATGAGCCCGGAGCAGCTCGAGGATCTGGCTCTGAGTCTTCGAATCGGAAACGACTGGTACGAGCGACCCGACCCCAGCTCAGCCGGAGGCAGAACCGTGGAACAGGCACGGGCACGGCTTGCTCGGGTTCGCCCGGCGGCGCAGGATCGGATCGCCGTCCCCACAAATCTCGACACCAGGGTCGTTGAGCGGACCTCGTCCCAGGAGGTGTTCGGACGCGCCCTCACCGAGCTCGCCAGGAACCACCGCCAGGTGGCGAGCCGAGTGGTCACCGCCGCACCCGACGTCTCCATCTCGACCAACCTGGCCGGATGGATCAACAAGATGGGGTCGTGGCGGACGACACCCTCACCCCAGTACGGGGACGCCAGCCGGTTGCTCAGGTGGAATGAGACCACCGACGGCCAGCATCTCGAGCTCGGCATCTCCGAGATGAACCTGTTCGGGCTGCTCGGACAACTGGGATTGTCGGCCAAGACCTTCGGCCCGGCACTGGCGCCGATCGGCACCGTCTACGACACCTTCATCAGCCGGGGCCTGGACGCATTGGTATATGGGCTCTACTGCGGATCGTCCTTTGTCCTCGTCGGGACCCCATCGGGCATCAGCCTCGCCCCCGAAGGCGGGGCCCACCAGAGCACGGTCACACCCGGATTGGGTGTGTCACTCCCCGGCCTGCTCAGCTACGAACCGTGCTTCACCAAGGAGGTCGAATGGACCCTGCTCGAAGGCATCGCCCGAGCCCTCCACCAGCGAGGATCGACCTATCTCCGCCTCTCCACACTCCCGATCGACCAGGGCCGGTTTCCAGCGGAACAGCTTTCGCTGCGCCGCCAGGTACTCGACGGTGCCTACCGCCTCATCGACCGAAGACCAGATAACTCGTACGTCCGCGAGCACGCCGTCTTGATCTTCGCCACCGGGGTCGCGATACCGGGCGCGTGCCAGGCTAGCGACGCCTTGTTAGATGAAGGGATCTTCGCCTCCGTCATCAACGTGACCTCGGCCGACCAGCTGTTCCGGAGGTGGGACTCGGCCGGCACCTCGACCATCGAAGAAGCACGCCACCAGCCCAACCCATTCCCCGACCTGCTCTCGGATGAAGAGATCGGCATTCCGGCCCTGATCGTCGCCGACGGGCACCCCCACAACCTCGCCTTCCTCGGCACCGCGCTGAACGTCCGCTCCATCTCGATCGGGGTTTCCGGGTTCGGCGAGTCGGGCACCGTCGGCGACCTCTTCCGCAAGCACCATCTCGATCCCGACTCGCTGGTCAACGCCGCCGTCGCGCTCGTCGATCGACCAAACATCAAGACAGGCGCAGCGCGTTGAGGATTGCCCGCATCGAGATCGACGGCTCGGTATATCTGGCCCGGATCGAGGAAACCGGACAAGGCGTGCTGCTCCACAAAGAGTCGACTCACCCCGCCGCCGATGCGCTCCGAGAGGCGATAGCGGTCGGTGTCCCCCTGCATCGAGACGGCACTCGCGTCGCCGACACGGACTATCGACTACTGGCGCCGGTCTGTAACCCCTCAAAGTTCTTCGGGGTGGGCCTCAACTATCACGACCATGCCCGGGAAGGCGGATCCGAGACGCCGGACAAGCCGACCTTCTTCCTCAAGACCCCAAACACCATCATCGGACCCACCGACCAAATCCGGTTCAACCCCGAGACCACGGTGGAGGTCGACTTCGAGGTGGAGCTGGCCCTCGTCATCGGGCGGTCCGTGTCCAGCGGTGACATCGATGCAGCCCGGGAGGCAATCCTGGGTTATACGGTCTGCAACGACGTCACGGCTCGTGACGCCCAGTTCTCAGACGTCCAGTGGCCGAGAAGCAAGTGCTTCGACACATTCGGTCCGCTGGGACCCTGGATCGTCACGGCCGACTCGATCGACCCGAGCTCACTTCGTCTGTGGTCCGAGGTGTCGGGTGAACGGATGCAGAACGGGAACACGGCCGATCTCATCTTCAGCCCCGTGGAAATCGTCGCCTACTTGGCACGCTCCACGACCCTGGAACCGGGTGACGTGATAACGACCGGCACCCCGGCTGGAGTCGGGTTCGCCCGCAACCCGCCCCGGTTTCTCGGAGACGGTGATGTGGTCGAAGTGCACATCGATGGAATCGGGAGCTGCACCAATCCAGTCTCGACTTTCTAAGCAACGAGCACAGGAGGCAGTGATGTCGGCCAATGATCAACAAGAGCGCTACGACCTGGTCATCAGAGGTGGCCGAATCTACGACCCGGGCCGGGGAGTGGACCGCATCGCCGACCTGGGCATAAGCGATGGACGCATCGCCGCCATCAAACCGGAGCTCCCGATCAAAGCCCCCAAGCTCGACTTTCCACCGGATCTGGGCACCCAGATCATCGACGCCCACGGCCAGTACGTGTCGCCCGGCTTCATCGACATGCACGCCCACGTCTACACCGGGGTGTGCCCCCTGACCGTGCCGGCAGACCCGATCGCCAGTCGCACCGGCGTGACCACCATCGTCTCGGCAGGTGACGCTGGTGCGTACAGCATCACCGGCCTGCGCCATCTAATCGCCGACCGGAGCCACACCCGGATCCTCGCCTTCATCAACATCTCGATCGTGGGCCTCACCACCTGGCCCTATGGGGAACTGGTCGACATCCGCTATGCCGACGTAGGACTCGCCGGCGACGCAATAGAACGAAACCGGGACTTAATCGTTGGGATCAAGGTCCGTGAAACCGCTCCAGACGTCGTCGGCGACAACGGGCTCGAGCCGCTTCGCCGAGCCATCCAGGTTGGTGAGGCGACCGGGCTTCCCGTGATGTGCCACATCGGCAACACACCCACGGTGCTCACCGAGGTCCTCGACCTGCTCCGCCCCGGCGACATTCTGACCCACTGCTTCACCGGCTCGGCCAACAACCTCGTGGTCGAAGGCGCGCTGGTCAACGGAGCTCACAGAGCCCGGGAGAGGGGGGTGATCTTCGACATCGGACACGGTTACGGAAGCTTCGACTTCTCCATCGCCGACGTGGCGGTGAAGGAAGGGCTGTACCCCGACACCATCTCGACGGATCTCCACAGCCTCAGCGCAGCCGGCTCGGCCAAGGACCTACCAACCACCATGAGCAAGCTCTTGGGTTTGGGCATGCCACTGTCCGACGTCGTCGCCGCCGTCACCTCACGTCCGGCCCAGGTCATAGGCCGGGAGGGCGAGATCGGGACGCTCCAAGTGGGGCGGGAGGCCGACCTGGCGATCTTCGAGGTCGTGGAGGTGCCATTCGAAGCGCACGACACCTATGGCCACACGCGGACCCTCAATCGTCAGATCCGCATCGCGGAAACGATCCGCAAGGGAGTCCCCTGGGCCGGCCCCTACCCCCATCCCGGTCCGCACATATGAGAAACGGAGAACCGATGAACGCAAGCAGCCTCGTTGACCAGTTCGAGTGGCTCCTCTCCGGAGAGGAGGGTGACGTCTATTCCGTCTACCGACGGCTCCGGGCAGAGACTCCTCTGCTATGGAGTCCGGCCATCACCGCATGGGTGGTCAGCCGTCACGTCGACGTACGCCGAGTTCTCGAGTCGGACGAGTTCGAACCGCTCACCGAGGGGTTTGGCACGCCGATGATCTATGGGCGGACGGTGCTGGCCATGACCGGGGAGGAACACCGCAAGAAGACCGCCCTCATCGCTCGTCGAATTCGCAACCTCCGTCGCCTCGAGGAGCAACTCCAGCCCCTCATCCGAGAGTGGTGTCGCGGAATGGTCGCGGAGCT
Organism: Acidimicrobiia bacterium; assembly: GCA_035525055.1. Lineage (GTDB taxonomy): Bacteria > Actinomycetota > Acidimicrobiia > Spongiisociales > ZC4RG35 > DATEEG01. The sequence continues at coordinate 34,003 of DATLEZ010000108.1, forward strand.
GCCCGACAGCCCCGAAGCCTTCGACTTGAAGAGCAGCTACTTCACTCCGTTGCCGCTGCGAGTGATCGCCCATCTCATGGGAGTCGAAGGGGCCGAGAAGTTCCGCGAGTGGTACGCCGCCATCGTCGCCGGTGGCATGTCGAACATGCGCGGAGACCAAGCCGTCAAGGAGCGCGCCGTCGCGGCTCGTGAGAGCCTCTTCGATTTCCTCAGGCCGCGGTTGGAGCAGATGACGCTGACACCCGAAGACGACCTCCTCTCTGATTTGACCACCATGGAGTACGAGGGCGCGCGCATGACCATTGATGAGATCCTGGCTTTCTCGGCGTTTCTGCTCGTGGCCGGTATCGAGACCACCGAGCGAACTATGACCAACCTGGCAACGACCCTTGCCGGACGGCCCGACCTGTGGATCCGTTTGCGAGACGATCGGAGCCTCGTCCAACCGGCGATAGCCGAGGCGCTTCGACTCACCCCACCTATCCACGCGCTCACCAGAAAGGTGGCGAGAGAACTCGAGTTACACGAAACACGAATCGCTCCCGGAGATCGGATCGTTGCCCTGATCGCATCTGCCAACCTGGACGAGGCGGTGTTTCCTCACCCCGAAGAGTTCGACCTCGATCGTTTCCGGGACAACCCGCGCCGGCAGTTCACACCCAAGAGCGACCTCATCTCCTTCGGCGCCGGGGAGCACCACTGCACTGGGTCACTCCTCGCCCTGGTCGAAATGACCGAGGCTTTCGATGCCTTGCTCGACAGCTACGAGTCGATCTCGTTGGGCTCGGCCGAGCCACCGGCTGCCGTGGGTTACATCCTGAGGTCCCCGCGTGAACTGTCCGTCTTCGGGTCGCGAGGGACCCGATGAGACGGGCGTGCTTCGTCCTGGAGATCCGCAGCGGCGCCGAGGAGACGTACGACCGGTTACACGCCGAGATTGCTGACGACGTGAGGGGGGCGATTGGAGATGCGGGCCTCCGCAACTACAGCCTGTTCCGATCGGGCACGACAGTGGTCGGATACGTCGAGGCCGAGCCGGATTTTGCGACGTCGATGGCGTTACTCGAAGAGAGTTCGCCTTTCCAGAGTTGGGCCAAGGGTTTCAAGGAAGTCTTCACCGAGACGAGAAAAGGCGTGGCTCGCCTGACCGAGCTGGAAGAGATTTGGCATGTCGATTGAGAATAAGACAGTCATCGTTACTGGGGCGGCAAGCGGAATCGGGTTCGCCACGGCAGAGACACTGGCAAAGGCCGGTGCACACGTAACGGCGGTCGACATCGCTGAGGAGTCGCTCATTGCGGGGGCTAGGCGGCTTCAATCCACGGGTGCCCGGATTGAGGCACGCATCGGAGATGTGAGGGATCTAGACCGCCTGACCAGTATTGTCAGGGAGGTCGTCCAGAACGAGGAACGAATCGATGCCTTAGTCGGTTGTGCCGGTTTGGCGGACATGGGCTCGATCTCCGAGGGAGATCCAACACGCTGGATGGAGGTCCTTGCCGTAAACGCCCTGGGGCCGATGGTCAGCGCTCGAGCGGTAGTTCCCTACATGCTGCAACAGGGGCATGGGGACATCGTCATCGTTACATCTGCGTCCGGGCGCATCACCTACGTTGGAGAGCCGGCCTACGTGGCCAGCAAACACGCGGCAGTGGCGTTCCTCGATTCCATGAGAAAGGAGCTCGCCGGCACAGACATACGAGTCACATCGATCGAGCCCGGTCTGGTAGACACGCCTATGAGCCGCTCCCATCCGTTTATAGACACCATTCTCAGCTCGGTGGAGCCGCTGAAGCCGGAGGACATCGCTGGACTGATCAAGGTCTGTCTTACCCTACCTGCGAGAGTCAACATCAACCAGATCGTCGTCCGGCCCACAAGACAAGAACTCTGACAGCGAATCACGTGTGATCACGCCACAGCTCTACTAGCTGACCTCGCCCCGGGCTATGGCTTAGGAAGCTACGAAGGTCCGCTCAAGGGTCAGAGTCCCCAGTAGCTCCGCTGCAGCATCTGGCCGGGTACCGCCTTGTGCTTCGACTTGGAGCAACAACCCCAGTGGAACAGCCGGCTCTCTTATGCGAAGGGTTTTTACGCTTCTTCCCAGTTGTCCGATCCTTGGATCTCGAGCCAACCAAATGCCCGGCGCCCGGCCGCGCCACCGACAGGCGTGGGAAGCTTGGTGCCGGCGGGCAGCATCCAACCGGAATCCCCGCCTACCACGAAGACGAACCCCTGGTCTAAGTGACATTTCCCGTCCTTCCCGGTCCCATCACATCCTTTCGCGCGATGGGACGCGCAATGGAATGATCGGGCCCACGTCGCCAGTGCGATTCTTTGGCTGGTTTCGTGGGCGGAGGCTGATGGCGGCCCTCTTGATTTGGCCCTGGAAGCCTCGCTCATAGTCCTAACCGTCATAACACTTGTCGGACCCCCTGCGCATTGGGGTCGACGGGTACTCGTTCTATTCGCGATCGGGCCTCTCGTAGCTGTACTGGTCGAGTTACTGAAGATAATGGATGAAGGTGGGCCAAGCCTCCTGGGTTGGTCGCAGGGACCCACCCTTTTCGTCGGGCTTGGTGTACCTGCGCTGTGGCTCCTCGGAGTGGTTCGTTCTCTACGCAACGGAAGAAAGGCGATTGCCGCCTTGACCGGATTCGGCCCGCCGATGCTCGCCTTCGTTTATGCCCAGGCCGAGTCAGCCAAAACCGGATTGACTCCCCAGCCTCCCTCCGAACCGTACGAGTTCCTCATAGTCGCCGCCGGTGCCGTGATGCTCGCAATGGGCATCGTCGGCGGACTTGGCCCAAGCAGAAGGCTTTCGGGGGGAATCACCGCACCACCCCCGCAGGGTTAGCTGCGACTTCGACCGCTGGGCGCCCTCCAGACCCAGGCTGGGATGTTGCTGTTTCCACCAGTTGCCAGCCGCGTCGAGGGCGCGTAGTTGTTGAGGCGCCCGTCGCCCTTGAGGAGGACCGGTCAGAATCCCTCTGTCAGTAGGTCTAGAAGCCGCCGAACGAGCGGCCGCTGCCGCTCCCAGCCACGTCGATGGGAGCGCCGCTGGCACTGACCAGACCAGTGATAGTTTCTATCTGAGCGGTCGGGTTGATGCCAGGAACGCTCCCGCCGGACGTTGTTATGTCAGAGCCGAGGCTGATGAGCAAAACGTCAATCGGCTGCCCAACCACCGACGGTGCCAGCCCGCAGAACACGTTGGTAAGGCAGGTGAGGGTGGCCGTGGTCCCATCCGAATCGAGCAGCGTGATCACGGTGACGCCGATTGGGGTCACCGCACCCGAGAAGGTCACAAGGATCTGGTCACCTGTGCTCAGTATCCCGGGCGAGCTCGAACCGCCGTTGTAACCGACAGCGCTGACAATCGTGACACCAGCATCGGCCGCCAGTACGCGAGTCAGGAACAGTGCCATCTGCCAGCGGAGCACCTCCTGGTTCGGGGAGAAGACAGCCTCAGCTGTACCCAGGGCAATATGAGTATCGGCCAGTGCGTTGATCGCCGTTACCGCCTCGTCGAGCACACCCCCGAGATCACCGAATTCGCTGTGAGCCGGGAGGTTGGTGAGCGTCACACCAGCGGTAGTGGCAAGCCTGTAAAGGAACAGGGCCATCTGCCAGCGGGTCACGATCTCGGCAGGCGAGAATGTGCTCGCACTCGTACCCGTGGTGATTCCAAGCTGAGCCAACTGGTTGATGGCCGTCTGGCTTTCGGTTGAGAGTCCACCAATGTCTTCGAAGCCCTGCTCGATGGGAGAGGGAACACTCATCCCAAGAGCCACCGCCTCGCGAACCAGAAACAGGGCCATATGTTCACGCGGCACCGGGCTACCGGGTGAGAAAGTAGTTGCGGTCGTACCGGTTGAGATGCCGAGCGCCGCCAGACAGTTGATCGCCAACTGGGTGGAAGCATCGAACGTCCCGATATCGGTGAATCCGGCGGACGGCGTCGTCGAGGGACACGGAGTTGATGTGTTGATCGCCTCGGAATGCGCGCTCGCCGGCACCGCTCCCGACAAGAGGACAACAACCAGAGCGGGGACCGCAAGCCTTGTGATCGATGATTTACCCCGGACGACGAAGGACGTGGTCACTCGGGCCTCTCGGTCATTTCCGCTGCACTCGATCTTCGGGGGATTTGGGAGTCAATGAGGTGGGACTCTTGCAGGCAATCTAACGACCCGCGCGACTACATGCCTCGTGCGGTCGAAATGTCGCTCACCACTATCGATCAGATCCCATGTCTTCGTATCCGGTTCGGGCGCCACACATGCAATGCACCCCAAGAGAAGACAAGCGCCCCCGCCCAACCCGCTATCAATAAACCCAACTTCTGGGGGTCCATGACCTCCCACCGAACCTCGTTAACCGCGGTCGCCTCGGACGATGGCAGATAGATCACTTCGTGTGTCGAGCCCTCCTCGAAAAAATACACAAAGCCCCGGTTGTTGGGAAGATGAGTTGAGCGGATCTGATCGTCATCGTCGAGGAACTCCGCGACTACTTCGGTCCTTTCTCCAAGTTCGTTCTTCACCTTCGCGGTCCCGGTAACGGTCGCTATCGCTCGTTCGCCATGCAACGTCCAGACCAAAACGTCGATGGTGTTGACCGTAGCCACCACGAGAAACGCCACACCCACCGCCAACAGAGTGACTGGCAAACAGCCCCTCGTGACCCTTTGGCCGTACAGCATCATGATCCATCGGCTGGATCGATTCCATCGTCGGTCATGACGGCCCATAGATGAAACGGCCCTTCGAGATCCTGGAGGTCACCTAGTCCGTCCACCGGGATCCGCTCGAAGGCACGTTCGAAACTGTGAGCGAGGACGAATCCTGTGGGTCCCAATCGGGATGACAGCACCGCAGTAGACAGGATAGGTGAAGCGCCCTCCCCCCTGATGCACGACCCTGGGGGGTGTGAGCCGGTTCGATCGGGTCAGGCCCCGACTTGGGTCTTAGGCGGGTCGGGGGAGGTGTTTGAAGACTTCCCGGGCGGCGTAGCGTTTGAGGATGCGGGCGATCTCGCCCATGGTGTTGCCCTCACCGAGGCGACGGGCCACGTAGTTGCGGGTGGGCTGGTCGTGTCGCATACGGGTGATGACGATGTGGTAGAGCGCCGAGTTGGCTTGTCGGTTCCCGCCCCGGTTCAACCGGTGTCGGGTGGTCTTCCCGGAGCTGGCGGGGATGGGTGCCACGCCGCAGAGGTGGGCCCCGGCGGCTTCGGTCCCGATCCGTTCGGGGTTGTCTCCGGCCGCGACCAAGAGCTTGGCGGCGGTGTCGAAACCGACCCCGAAGACCTCCACAGCCCGGGTGCTGTGTCCCGGATCAGCGGTCGGAGCATCCGGTTGATCAGCTTGGTTTCTTCCCGTAAATATTGGACCCGCTGGCCAAGGACCCGGATAGTCAACAACGTCATGTATCTGACCGGGTCGTCACCCTCCCTGGGTCGCAACGCTGAAGCCTTGTTCGCCAACGAAATAGGGGTGAGGCCGGTGAACTTGGTTCGGATCTCCGGGGTGGCACAGAACACGACATGACGGAGCTGGTTCAACGTTTCGATGCGGGCATCGACCGCCGAACGGCGTGCGAACCCCAGCACCCGGATGGCTTCGACGTTGCCGTCTCGGGTCTTTGGTGACCCGGCGGCGGTTCCCGCCAGAGCAGCTCGAGCTGCCGACACTGCGTCAGCCGGATCGGACTTGCCTTTACGGTGCCGGGTCTGACGGTTGGGTCGATCAACTTCAACTACGGTGACGCCGACGCCTTGCAGATACCGGGCCAGGCCGACGCCGTACGAGCCGGTGCCCTCCACCCCGACCAGGGTGAGCTCACCGTGAGAACGCAGCCACCACACCAGCCGGTGGTATCCCGATCGAGTGGCAGGAAACGCTTCCACCCCCAACACCCCGCCGACATGGTTCACCGCGATCGCTGTATCCCAATCAACTTCTACGAAAGGCTCGGCCCCTCGTTGATCCGTCTTTGCCCCAGGGCCATGCTCCAACCAGCTCTGCCTTATCGCGGGCCGCATCACACGGCATTTCCTGACCGCCTTCAGCGATTGCCCGATCGGAGAAGGATCCGGGTCTTTGGCGAATGGATGGACCGCTGTTATCTCAACGCCGTCGGTTATGGCTGGGGCCGATGGCTCCTCTCTGTCATACTTCGATGCCTGCCGCAACTCCCGGGTCGCGGAACGAGAGGAGCGACTATGCCGCTCTATCTAACGAGGTTCAGTTACCGGAGACATGGGCCAGGCTGATCGGCAACTCGGAGGACCGCCGAAGGCCGCTCAGCCGTACATCGAGGCGTGGGCGGGAAGCTCCCCGGGTTCTAGTACGCCTTCGGCGAAGACGACGGATACACCCTATGGGAGGCACCCGACAACGCTTCCATGGCGGCGGTGGCACTGGATCACGGGCGGGCGGTGCGCTCAGCTCGTACAAGACGACAGTCCTCCTCACCGTCGAGGAAACGATGGATGCCTTGCGCAGGGCGGAGCAATTGGGGCACCATGACCTCGTCGAACTCGTTGAGGAGGTCGGGGCTAAGCATCTCTCGCAGCTCGGCCAGGGTGGCGTAGTGGACCGCGGCGAGACGATCACGACCCTTCTCGTCGATCCATGTTTGGGGGACGTCTTCGAGCATCGCCCGCGTCATCGAAGCGATCCGAATCAACTTGGTTGGCAAACCCACGAACTGGGGCCATCAGGCTCTGCACGACCCGCTTCGACCCCGTCATGAGAAATGGGTTTGTCAGTTCGCTGCTCGGATTTCATGTGCCGACAACACGCAACGCGACCTGCCCGGGAACCGCACGCTTCCTCGCCCTAGACCGACAAACAGATCTGGACCCGATGAGATCGGGCCCAGATCTACGCAGATCGCGGGGGAATCAGATGCTCAGGTCGATGTTGACGCAGCCCTTGAACGCCGGAAAGTCAGGGTCCGGTGTGATCCCCTCGATGAATATCGGCGTACCGTCTGGCAACGCGCCGATCTGGAAGAACACTCCGGTGCCGATCACCTTCGAGGCGGGGTGGTCAAAGTCGAAGGGAATCAACAGACCGCCGAGGCTTGCGTCGAAGACGGGGTCGCCCACGAAGCCGTTGGCGAACAG
>DATLEZ010000109.1:0-9648 GCA_035525055.1 Acidimicrobiia bacterium
GACCCCTATCTGGGTTTTCCGGGTGTCGGCGAAGGTCATCTTGAGCGTGGTTGGCGAGAAACTCCCCGGAGGGACAACTACGGGCGGCCTACTTGGCGGGAAGGCGACCGTTCACCCGGGCGGTGAGCTCGGACATGTTGAAGGGCTTGCGAACATAGTCGGCGGCCCCGAGCTCGAAAGACCGCACAACCGTGTCATCGTCGTCAACTGCGGTCAGGACCAGCACCGGGAACTCGACCCCGGCCTCCCTCCACTTGGCAATCACCTCTGTACCCAGCATCGCCGGCATCAGCTGATCCAGTAGAGCGAGGTCGATGTCGCCATTCATGCCAGCCTCATAGGCGGCGGCGCCGTCTTCGGCCTCGATCACTTCATGGCCGGCCGCCCGAAGATGTCGGGAGACCAGCATCCGAACAGTTGCGGCATCATCGGCGACCAAAATTCTGGCCATATCGCTACCGGCGTTCCTAACGAGTCTGATCGGGGTTCAGTTGACGCCCAGCCCGGGCGCCAATCGCCAGCCACAGACGATAGCCTCGGAAGCCTTGGGGACCGTGACCCCACCGCCCAACACCCGAGCCAACCACCATTCACAGTGTTCTTTCAAGACCGATTCCATGCCGGAAGTCTTCTGGCCGAGCGCCTGCGGGGACTCCGACCGAGCTCACCGGTGATCCTCGGGCTTCCCCGGGGAGGAGTGGTCGTCGCCGAGCCGGTAGCGGTGGCTCTCCAGGCTCCGCTCGATGTCATCATCGTCCGGAAGCTCGGTGTGCCCTATCAACCGGAGTTGGCAATGGGGGCGATCGGGGAAGGTGGCGTCAAGGTCATCGAAGCGTCGGTCGTAGCCTCTGCCCGGATCGATGATCGTCAAATGGAAGCGGTCGAACGACGGGAGCGCGCCGTCCTGGAGGCCCGGATTGCCGAATATCGCCAGTGGCGGCCAGCGATCCCGCTGGAAGGGCGATCAACGGTGATAGTGGACGATGGGATCGCCACAGGCGCCACGGTGCGCGCCGCCTGTCAGGTCGTCACCAGCAGGGGGGCCTTGAAGGTAACGGTGGCGGTCCCGGTCGCAACCAGGGAGGCGATCCGGCGAATCCGAGCTATGTGCGATGAGGTGATCTGCCTGCATTCGCCGACCCGGTTCGGGGCGATCGGGCTGTTCTACTCCGACTTCTCCCCCGTCGACGACCTTGAGGTCAAGAGGATTCTCATCAACCGCCTGGCCGACACGCCAACGGGCTGACACGACCAATCCAGACGTGCCGTAGCCTCCCCACAGTGCCAAACCGCGCAAGCAATCGAGCCCGTGATGAGGAGCCCCCTCGGCGGCCGGCCATCAGACACCGGGTCGCGTGGCGGGTCGGCCCCGCTTCGATCCGGGCTGCCGCACGTCTCATGTGGCGTTTTCGCATCGAGCACGAGGCGCCATTCCCCAAACCCCCGTTCATCATCGCTGCCAACCATCTCTCTTTCCTCGACCCCCCGCTGGTCGGAGCCGCCTGGGGACGGAGGGTCCGATTCATCACGCTTGCCGACCTCTTCGGCAACTACCCCCTGCTCGACTTCACGCTCGAATCGTTCGAGGCGATCCGGGTCAGGCGCGGCACCGTTCCGCTCTCTGCAGTCCGGCAATCACTGGCCCATCTCGCCGACGGAGGCGTGGTCTGCCTCTTCCCGGAGGGCACGAGAGCACCTAAGTGGGGTAAGGTCCCACCACTTCCCGGCGCTGCCTGGTTGGCGGTGAGGGCAGGAGTGCCGATCGTGGCAGTGGCCGCGATTGGAACTGATCAGGTTCTCGGCATCGACAACAAGCTCCATCGGGGACGCATCCGGATCAAGGTCGGGCCGACCTTCTATCCAGAGGGCACCGGTCGCCCCGCGGTCGACGATCTGACCAAGAGGTGGTCCGACTGGATCGCAGGAGCGACCGACAGTGGAATCGGGGACAGAGGGCCCGTCTAGGCGCCAGGTTCCGACGGGGTCGACCGGATGACTCCGACCGCTCCCGCCGCCTCCGTTTCCTTCACAAAGGTGGGCCGGAGCTCGACTGGATTGCGGGCAGCTTTCCGAGTCCGGAGACGGAGGTTCAAGAACTCCACGAAGATCGAAAAGCCCATCGCGAAGTAGATGTAGCCCTTCGGTATGTGTAGGTCCCATCCCTCGGCGACAAGGGACATGCCGATGAGCAACAGGAAACTGAGTGCAAGCATCTTCACAGTAGGGTGCCGATTGACAAAGTCACTGATGCTCGTGGCCGAAACGAGCATCACGCCGACCGCAATCACGACGGCGGCGATCATCACCCCGATCTCGTCGGCCATCCCGACCGCGGTGATGACCGAGTCGAGGCTGAACACAGCATCGAGCAGAAGTATCTGGACGATGACCGAGGCGAAGCTCGCGGCAACTACAGCCGGTCCGCGGGCCTCTTCCCCCTCCAGCTTCTCGTGGATCTCGAAGGTCGCCTTAGCGAGCAGAAATAGGCCCCCACCGATCAGGATCAGGTCGCGACCGGAAAAGTCCTTGCCGACGAGGGAGAACCACGGTTCGGTCAGTCCGATCACCCAGGAGATACTCAACAAGAGAAGTATCCGCATAACCATGGCCAGCCCAAGCCCGACCTGACGCCCCCTGTTCTGCTGGTGGGCTGGCAACTTCGAAGACAGAATCGAGATGAAAATGATGTTGTCGATGCCGAGCACCACCTCGAGGGTGGTCAACGTCAGCAACGCGATCCAGATCTCCGGGTCGGTCAGCCAATCCACGCCGAGTGAGATTACGGGCTCCGGGCGATAGACGCGACGGCGCCTAGGCGGCCGGAAGGGCGGCTATCTCGAAGGGCTCGTCGGAGATAGTCGCCTCAAAAGCCTCGACCACTTCTGGATCGAAGTGAATTCCGGAGAGTCCGACGATCTCCACGACCGCCGCTTCCACTGGCCAGGCTTCCTTGTAGGGACGGACGCTGATCAAAGCGTCGAAGACGTCGGCCACTGCAACGATCCGGGCCGCCTGAGGGATCTCCAACTTGGCGAGGCCTAGGTAGCCGCTCCCATCCCATCGCTCATGATGAGTGAGGGCAACCTGCTCGGCCATCTGGAGAATCGGGCTGGTGCCACCCGAAAGGATCGAAGCTCCGACCGTGACGTGAAGCTTGATCTCCTCGTACTCGACGGCGGTCAGAGGACCCGGCTTGAGGAGGATGTGGTCGGGAATCGCAATCTTGCCGATGTCGTGCAGAGGAGTGGCGAACCGAATGATCTCGATCTGGTCAGCCGGCAACCCGAGCTGGCTGGCGATCCGCACAGAGAGAGCACCCACCCTCTCGGTATGGCGGCCAGTCATGTCGTCGCGATACTCGCTGGCAAGGGCGAGACGCTGGAGGATCTCCCGCTGCGAGGCCGCCAGCTCGGCAGTCCTCTCGGCCACCCGGAGCTCGAGCAACGTCGTCTGGTCGGTCAACTCCCGATGCAGTTTGCGAAGACGAAGGAGGTTTCGGACCCTCAGCGTCACTTCGAGCGTGTCGATCGGTTTCAACAGGAAGTCCGTGGCCCCCGCCTCGAGCGCGGCCATGCGCGCCTTGGTGCTGGTGTCGGTTGTGATCACGACTATCGGGAGTTCCGGCAGGTTCAACTCGTGTCTGACCTTGTCCAGGAGGGCAATGCCATCCGAATTCGGAAGGTGCAGGTCGAGAAGGACCAGGTCGGGGTCCCATTCCTCGATTACTGCAATTGCCCTCCGGAAGTCGGACAACGTGAGCAAGTTGTGATACCCGGTTTGGGCAAGGACCTGTCTTAGCAATGCCAGATTGGATGGCTCGTCATCCACGATGAGGATCCGGGCGTCGGTTGGCTCGAGGATTGTGATCATAGGTTGCGTCCGGACGCGTTCGAGCCAACGGAGATCCGCCGCGGCGTCATCGAGGACGACCATTCAAGAGCCGGAAAATTGGGGTTCATGGAAGCCGGTACCTAATTGTCGGCACAGGTTGGGGATCGGTTAAAGGCAATCGAACCCCCAATGGCCCTTTTAGGCCTCACTCCCGCTCGATAGCCACCACCACAGCACTCCAGTGGCAGTAATTGCCCAAATCGAGATATACGTCGAGATTTTCATCGACGAAGTCGGCTGTCCCGTCGCAGGCTTCGATGGTCACATCCACCAGTTCGACGTCCTCGAGATGCCAGTTGTGGCCGGTGTTGACGGCTCCGTCGCCCTCCAGGATCCGGCCGTTGGGAATCCCCGCCGAGCCACCCTCGTCCAAGGCTTCCCGGGCTCGATCGATTGAGACCGCGTCGACGATCCTTGCGATGAAGCTCCCCGACGGCGTTTCGAACGTCACGAGGATGGACGTCGCCGACGCTGGCTCACCGCCACATGCGGCTCGGCGAGGATGGCGATTCCCAGCACCGAGGTTCTCCGAACTAGCTCTCATGAACCCTCCTTGCGTTCTTGATCGGATCCACCCAGAGCCATCAGGCTGCGATATGGGTCGAGACTCTCGGGATTGGCCAGAGCTTCGATGTTTCGAATCGGGTCTCCGTTGACCGCCGCCCCAACGGCCAACTCGCTGATCTTGCCACTCCTGGTGCGGGGAATGTCGTCCACGGCGAGGATTAGGGCCGGCACGTGTCTGGGCGACCCTTCATCGCGTAGTCGCCCCCGGATCCGCGCCTCGAGGTCCGGAGTCAGTTCGGAGCCGGGCGCCAGGCGAACGAACAACACGACTCTGGTGTCCCGCTCCCACCGCTGGCCGATCACGACTGATTCGACCACCTCGGGAACGGCGTCGACAATCCGGTAGATCTCGGCTGTGCCGATCCGCACTCCCCCGGCATTCAAGGTGGCATCCGACCTTCCGAGGATCACGAAGCCGCCGCTTGCGGTCGTCATCGCGTAGTCCCCGTGAGTCCAGACTCCCGGATTCTGGAGGTAGTAAGCGGAGCGATAGAGATCGTCGCCGTCGGGGCCCCAGAACTTGAGAGGCATCGAAGGAAACGGAGCAGTGCAGACCAACTCGCCAGGTAGGCGATCGATAGGACGTCCCCGCTCATCCCATACCTCAACCGCCATGCCGAGCGCCGGGCCCTGGATCTCACCGGCGTTAACGGGGAGGGTCGGGTCTCCACCGACGAAGCAGCCACACAAATCGGTTCCGCCCGAAATCGATGCCAGGTGGACGTCTTTCTTCACTGCGTCGTACACGTAGCGAAAGCTCTCCGCCGAGAGAGGCGATCCAGTCGAACCGATAGTTCGGAGGGAACCGAGATCATGGGTGCTGACGGGCCTGTGGTCCGCCCCTGACAATGAATCGATGAATTTGGCCGAGACTCCGAGCATGGTCATCCCAACCTCATCCACCAGATCGAACAACCGGCCAGGCCCGGGATGGAACGGGCTTCCGTCGTAGAGGACGAGGGAGGCGCCGTGTCCGAGCCCCGACACCAGCCAGTTCCACATCATCCATCCCGACGTCGTGAAGTAGAAGAGACGATCACCCGCCTTCACATCGCAGTGGTGGCTTTGCTCCTGCAAGTGCTTGATCAACACACCGCCGGCCCGATGCACGATGCATTTGGGCATTCCCGTTGTCCCGGACGAGTAGAGGATGTAGATGGGGTGATCGAATGGAAGCCTTTCGAACCTGGGGACCGCGTGTTGGTGGCCCTCGACGAACTGTCGAAACGGGGTGACTCCGGCCGGGAACGTATCGTCTGATTCCGAAACGCCAACGACAGCCTTCAGCGTCGGGAGAGCGGCCCGGATGGTCGGGATTTGCTCGAGGCGTGAGAACCAGCGGCCGCCGTAGTGGTAGCCGTCCGCCACCAGCAACACCATCGGTCCGACTTGCCCGAACCGGTCGACCACTCCGTTCACCCCGAAGTCGGCCGAGGTCGAGGTGAAGGTGGCTCCGATCGACGCGGCCGCCAGAAAGGCAATGACCGTTTCCGGGATGTGCGGAGTCCAAGCCGCAACCCGGTCACCGGCGCCCACTCCGGTCGCCCTCAAGGCCGATGCGAACGCCGCCACCTGCTGACGCAGCTCTGCCCATGTGATGACTCGTTCGAAGTCATCTTCACGCCGGTAGAGCAGTGCCGGTTGATGTGCCCCAATACCTCGTCCATCGAGGAGGTTTTCGGCGACGTTGAGTCGAGCGTCAGGAAAGAAGCGCGCCTCCCACATGTGATCGCCGGCAACGAAAAAAGTTTCGCCTTTCTCGCCAATCATCCCGACGTCGTCCCAAACAGCCGACCAGAAGCCGCCCGGCTCCTTGATGGACCACATCTGAAGTGCCCTCGTGTCGGCGAGGTCGAGACCTACGCCTGCGTTTACGGACCTCCGGAATCGATCGATGTTGCTGGCGAGAATTCGTTCTGGGGAAGGAGCCCACAACTGCTCGCTCATGCCGGCGACTCAACCGCGTCGGCAAATGCTTCGAGTGTCGCGAACCGCCACCGCGGCTCGATTACCGACTCGGTAGCCGGTGTTGCCCCGGAGTCTGAACGGTCGTGACCGCGATCGATCCAGACGGAGGGCAGCCCATACCGCTGGGCGGGCACGTGGTCATGAAAGAGGCTTTGGGCCACGTGGAGGAGGTCGGCACGATCCAATCCCATCTTCGGTAGGCTGCCGAACAGAGCCTCGAAGTGCGGGGCTCGGGGCTTGTAGGCACCGACATCCTCGGCGGTGATGATCGAGTCGAACGTGACACCAAGGCGCTGGTTGCTGGCGGCAAAGGATGCCCGGTCGACATTGGAAACGATGATCAACCGGAAGTGGTTAGCGAGCCTGGTTAAGGCCGAGGCAGAATCGGGAAAGGCTGGCCAATCCCCCACCGTCTCGCCGAACCGAACGGCATCTCCATCAGTGACGAGGGCATTCAGCCTGGACCCGACTCGCCTGAGCACTTCACCCAGAACCTCGGGGTACAGCAGCGCTGGTGATTGCTCGCCCTGAACGACGGTTTCGATCTCAGAAACCAACCGAAGCAGATGATCGTCCGAGACGTTCAGGTCCACCCCATTGGCCCATTCCCGGAGCGCCACCGACATTCCCGTTTCCCAATCGATCAGGGTGCCGTAGCAGTCGAAACTGAGTGCACGGAACTGGCTGAAGTCGCTCACGATGGAGGAAGGTTAGGAACCGTAGATGCACGCGAGGAAAGGTGGCGTTTTACCCGGACCGCTCTTCGGCGTCGAAGGTCCCCGGCTTGAAGAAGAGGAAATGACCTACGTCCGGTGACCAGAATGCATCCATCGGTTGGCCTTCGGTGCTCCACTCCGTCCGTCCCTTGTAGACGCAACCCTCGAACGTCTCCGGATCGGGCGCAGGGTCACTCCCGTGCAGGCGGCGGCCCATGATCCTGTAAATACGTCCGTGACCGAGATCCATCGCGGCGAGACTACCAACCGCGTCTTGCCGATAAGGCTTCAGGAAGCGTGATTTCGGTGCCTTAGGGGGCCAAAAGACCCCTCCTGCTCAACCATGCCGCGGTTGTGCCGATATCCGCCAAATGTATCGAGTGATCCTGGTTCCCACCGACGAATTCGCACCAAAGGAGTTGTGGCTCAACGCACACGCTGTGCTTGAGACCGACTGCGGCGAGTTCTGGGACTTTGTGGATGGGGACGGTCGCCTCGTCCGTCGCTTGGAGAAGACAAGGGTGAGGTCGTTTGTGATCACTCCCGACCGACGCAAGCCCCGCCCCGTGCAGGATTCGATCCTTGAGGACATCCTCGCCGGTGTCGGCGCCTCCATCAGCTACCGCATTTAGGTCGCATCGATCACGTTACGGGAGCGTGCACAAACTCTGGGCTTGAACGTCCGGTCCGTGGCGAGGGTCATTGTTGCTGTCGACCACAACGAACTGCACGACCCGTGCCACAACCTGTTGTCCATCAGCCGCGGCCCCGGCAACGACGATCGAAAAGTCCGGGCGGGCTTGCCGGGTTCCATCGCAGGCCTTGATGTCGCTCGACGAGGCATCGAATCCCGATTTGGGTATCGCTGTCGGTTCGGAGGTCTCGTGCGCCAGCGAGTCTTTGTTGGATCCGGAACTGGGCGCGGTCCAACTGACGTAGACAATCCCGGCGATGAGGGCGAGCACTGCCAAAGCAACTGCCAACGGGCCACGGCCTACTGCTCCGATCTCGTCCACCGAATCGTCGTACAGGATTCGGTCGTCTTCTCGACTGACCATCCCCGGACCCTACATCGGTGGCCCCGAAGAGTTGTAGACGATGACTCTTGGATTCCCACTCACCGGTGCGTACCGATTGATGCGCTGATCGTCCGGAGAGCACGCCGTCAATCCAACGACGACCAGCACGATTGCGACACATGTCCGCAGGCTTCGACTCGCCACTCCGACCATTACGCCCCCAAGCGCCGTCTGGTTCACCTAGATCCCGCCGTTATGAGTCGGGCGATGCCCAGGGAACGAACGGCTGGTCTCTACTGATGTATACGTTCGAAACGGTCGAATCTCCTGGTTCCCTCCCAGATCCCTTGTCGAAGCTAGGCAAACACTTCAACGGCCTGTCATGAGTCCGGGCAGAACTAGTGCCTGAGTGCGATCTTGATTGCGTCTGGTGATACGCGTCCTTGATTGCGTCTGGTGATACACGTCGCACAAGCGAGACCGACCCTAATGAGCAAGAACAGGATCGACATTCTCTTGAACGCTGTGTTTGACGCGGAGACGGTTTCATTCGACCTCTCTGATGAACGGGAGAACCTCGTTTTCGTGATGGGGCCTCGCGCCTCGAAAGTGAATCCGGGCTTATATGCTCGAAAGGCCCTTCACCTGCTGGCAGAGGGTCGTTATCTGGCCGACCAGCAGCGCTAAACCAGCCCCCTCTGTCCGTGGTTACTCAAGCGCAGATACCGGACGAGCTCCGTTCCCAAGCCTCGGCCGTGCTCCCACTTATTCGATATAGGACGGACTCGTCGGCCTCATCTATCCACAGTTCGGTTCCGTTGCGCCGTTAGCCGGTATCGCAGTCAGTGTGCGGTATGTCTACCAGGTTCAGCACCGAACCAAAAGGCCCGTCGGGTAGTACACCATCCGGACCCAGACGTATCGGTTGGTCGTCTCGGTCGACGCCCAGGTAGCCGAACTAAACAGGCAATGATGTCGTGGTCGCTTCAGCACGGGCCGACTCGGGGGAAGCACGAACAGGGGTGGTTTTTCGTCCCACCCCTCTGCCATATTCAGAACGTATGTTCGAGACGAGTGGTGTGTTGCCGGTGGGTTTGGAGGGGATGGAACCGTCCCCGGCTCTGGCCGCTTTCCTCTCGACTTTGACGGATGAAACGCTGTCTGGTTTCGATCGGGTGCGGGTGTTGCAGTCCTATCAGCGGTTGGCTTCGCTCTTCCAAGCGAAAGTGTTTGAAGCGATGGCTCACATCTCCGACTTTATGAATCAGTTGGAGGCCGATCCCGAGGTCGCTCATGATGCGGCGGCGGCCGAGGTCGGGGCGGCGTTGCGTTTGACCCGCCGGGCGGCAGATTCCGACCTGGGGTTGGCTTTGGATTTGAAGGAGCGTCTCCCGGAGGTGTGGGAGGCGTTGGCTTCGGGTCGGATCGATCTTCGTCGGGCCCGGGTGATCGTTCAGGGGACCGCCCACCTGTCAGAAGAAGCCGCT
>DATLEZ010000110.1:0-29000 GCA_035525055.1 Acidimicrobiia bacterium
GGCTATCGATCCGGCCACACCGGTAGTGCCGGTATCCCTGCGGACAACACTTGCTCGCGGAAACGCGGCGATGGGGGAAATCACAGCACGATTACGCGGTGCCGCGGTGGGTGATGTCATCGACCTGGAATCTCTCGATGGCACCGTGGTTCCGATCCGCATCGGTGCCATCGTTCCCGACGACGAGCTTCGTTGGAGTGAGATTTGGATCGGTGCCTCGGTCATCCCGGGACTTGAATTCGATCGGCCGTATTCGGTGATGGCCTGGGGCACGAACGGGGCTCCCCTGGCGGCCGCCATTCGCATCTGGACCTCGGACCCTGCGGTCAGGGTCCTCGACGGTCTAGGCGAAACACCGACCGATCCCGTGCTGCCGATGGCAGTGGTCAAGGAACGATTCGGAGAATTCGCGATAGTCCCGGCCGGTGGCGACTCAGTCGAAGTCGATCGGGCGTGGCGCGACACATGGATCGTCACGGTCGACTTTCCGATCGTTGGTGTCACCCGCTGTCACCGCATGGTGGTGCCGTACATAAGGGCCGCCCTCGATGAGGTCGACCGTTTTGGACTGGCCGTGGAACTGGACCGGGTCGACTTCCAGATCGCCGGCGGTTGCTATAACCCCCGATTCAACCGGGGCGGCGATCCCGGATATTCCCTCTCCCGTCATTCCTGGGGTATCGCCGTCGACTTCAACCCCAGCACCAATCAGTACGGTGACGAGCCGACCCTTTCGATCGAGGTCGTCGAGATCTTCAGAAGGTGGGGATTCTCCTGGGGCGGGGGTTGGTCGGTTCCGGACGGCATGCACTTCGAGTGGCACAGCCTTCCATTGGTGTACGCCGCGGCATGCTCCGACCTGACGGCGGTCCAGCGTTCTGCAGAAATCGTCGAGGGCTCCGAGTCCGATGATCTGGTGTTGTGGAGGCTCCTTCCGGCATCCGGAATCTGTCAATGACCGGCCCCGAGGGCGGACCGATTTCGATCAACGGCAGTCTGCCGATGCTGGTGTCCTTTACTCACAAACTCCGGGAGGAGGGAATCCCGGTGGCGGCCGGCATAGCCGGACAAATGGTGGAGGCACTGTCCAGGGTCGGCATGGCATCCGGCGAGGACGCCTATTTCGCCATGCGATCTCTCGCCTGCAGTTCCTTTGACCACCTCCGGGTCTTCGATCGGGTCTTTGTCGGGTTCTTCGGTGATCGGTTGAGGGGGGTGGTGACCTCGATAGGACCGCGCAACCGTGATTGGTCAATCAAGCCGCAGAATTCCGGAGAGGGCGATGCCATCAGTGAGGAGACCGCTACCAACCCAGCCGGTGCTTCTGCCATCGAGCGCCTGAGTCAGCGTGATTTCGCCAAGTTGACCGCGGCGGAGTCGGCTGAGATCAAGGCTCTCATTGCCAAGATGGTGTGGTCACCTGCGCTGGTTGCTAGTCGCCGTCGCCGGGCTGCCGCCGACGGCGACCGCCCCGATCTTCGCCGGACCCTTCGTGGTTCGATCGGCCCGGAGGCCGACCTCCTTCATCTTCAGTACACCACTCGCCGGATCCGGCGACGGCCGTTGATCTTCATCGCCGACGTCTCAGGTTCGATGGAGCGTTACGCCGAGATGCTTCTCTACTTTGCGCACGCCGCCCGGGATCGGCTCGGGCGGCTGGAAGCCTTCGTCTTCTCCACCCACCTGACCCGGATCACCCGCCAGCTCAGCCGCCGTGACCCGGGGGCAGCCATAACCGAGGTGTCGGAGGCCGTCACGGACTGGTCGACCGGCACCAAGATCGGCGACTCGATCGGCACCTTCAATCGAGAATGGTCGCGCCGGGTTTGTCATGGTGGCCCCATCGTCCTCGTCATCTCCGACGGCTGGGAGCGAGGCGATCCGGAAGTTCTGTCCAAGGAGATGGCCCGGCTGCGACGGTCGGTCCATCGCGTGATCTGGTTGAACCCCATCTCTGGACGAACCAACTATGTCCCGGCGACGAGAGGAATGAAGGCGGTTCTGCCCTACGTTGACGACTTCCTGCCGGCCGCCAACCTTTCCGACCTCACGACGGTTGTCAGGCTGCTGGAATCAATCCCGGTCCACCGCTCGTCGGTGGGAGTCCCTTTCGATCGGAGTCAGGTTTGAAGGACGAGTTGAGCATCCGCGACGATTGGGTGGCCGATGGCAAGAAGGTGGCGGTGGCGACTGTCGTGCGCGTCTCTGGTTCCGCCCCGCGACCGGTCGGCGCCAAGTTCATTGTTTCATCGGCGGGCGACATGGCAGGGTCAGTCTCGGGTGGGTGCATCGAGAACGACGTCTACTTGCACCTTCAGGAAGTGATCGAGACAGGTGTCCCCAAGCTAATCAGCTACGGGATTGCCGACGACGACGCTTTTGCAGTGGGCCTCGCCTGCGGCGGCCGGGTGCAGGTCTACATGGAACAGTGGTGACTGGCGGCCTCGATATGGGGAGCCTCGATGCTGTCGCCCGGTTAATCGAGGCAGAGGAGTTCGGGTCGCGGGCGACGGTGGTCGCCGGCTCTTCCCCCGGTCAATCGGCGGTCATTCAGGATGATCAGGTAGTCGCAGGAGGTCTGCCGCTTGCGATCGTCGCGGATGTGATTGCCGACGCAGCCGCTTTGCTGGACCGGGAGCGGTCCTTGACGCTGACCTACGGGTCCCATGAGGTCTACATAGAGAGCATCGTGCCCCGGCCCCACCTGGTCATCTTCGGTGCGGTCCATATCGCCCAGGAACTGATACCAATGTCCCGGCAGCTCGGGTTTCACATCACCGTTTCCGATGCCCGATCGGCCTTCACGACGATCGAGCGCTTCCCTGATGCTGATCGGCTCCTCGTCGGATGGCCCGATCAGATCGACCTCGAGTTCGATCGAAGGACCTATGTGGTGGTTCTCAGCCATGACGCCCGATTCGAAGATCCTCTTTGGCCCCTGGTCCTGCCGTCGCCGGTTGCCTATATCGGGGCCATGGGTAGCTCCAAGACGGCCGCCCGCCGTCGAGAGCGGTTGCTGGCTGAGGGCTTCGGCCCCGAACAGGTCGATCGGATCCATGGGCCTATCGGAATGAACATCGGGGGGGAAAGCCCGGCCGAGATGGCGGTGGGGATACTGGCCGAGATCATCGCAACCCGGGCGAGACCCGGAGTACCTCTGGAACTGCGTGGGCAGGTGACAGCGATCTGACCCCGAGCCTCAAGTCTCAAGCACGCGTCTGGCTTGAGGCTTGAGGCTCCCTCTTGAGACGCCCGTCCGGGCTTCCGACTAAGTTCAGTTCCATGATCGCGGCCCTTGTGCTGGCGGCCGGTGGGTCATCCCGGCTGGGTGCTCCCAAACAACTGCTGCGATGGGGCGACACCACCCTTCTCGGACACGTGCTCGACACTCTGCGAGGTCTTCCTTTCGATGAGGTGTTCGTCGTCATCGGCGCCAACGGAGACGAGATACTCGACCAGGTCGATCTGAGCGGTACCAGCGTGATCGAAAACCCGGAATGGGAAGAGGGCATGGCCTCGTCCCTGCGCGTCGGCCTCGACGCGGTCTTGCGTCTCTCGCGGGCCGATGCCGTGGTCATCTTCCTCGGCGATCAGCCGGACATTTCGGAAGAGGTTGTCAACGGCCTCATCGAGGCGCGGCGGTCGACCAAGCGCCAGGCGATCGTGCCCAAGTATCGGTACGTGTGGGGCAATCCGGTCCTGGTCGAAAGATCCCTTTGGCCCCGGTTGATGAGTCTGGAAGGAGACGAGGGGGCCAAGCGATTGCTCCAGGCCCATCCCGACTGGGTGCACGAAGTGTGGTTTGAGCAACGCCCTCCGCGCGACGTTGATACCCGGGCGGACTTTGAGGAGCTTCGCCCTCGGCAGTGACGGCGCAGCTTCAGTAAAGTCGCCGCCTTCCGGTTATTGACACAAAGACCGGTCAGTGGAAGCGAAGGCCTGGTCGGGAGAGACGGCCCGTCAAGAAAAGAGAACCTTGTGGCTCGCATCGACGAGATAGCCGGTATCGACCCGAAGGAAGCCACCAAGCTTCGCAAAGCGGGAATTCGGACTACTGAGTCCCTCCTCAAACAGGCCGGCACCAAAGCGGGCCGCGAGCAGCTTGCGGCAGAAGTGGGACTCGATGTCGATGAACTTCTGCACTGGGCACAGCGGGCCGACATGATGAGGGTTCGCGGGGTTGGTTCTGAGTACGCCTTGCTCTTGGAGGCATGCGGCGTGCAGACCATCCGCGACCTGCGGCGTCGCAACCCGACCGCCCTCACTGCCAAGTTGAGCGATCACAACGGACGCAAGTCGATGGTTCGCAGACTGCCGACCGAGGTGATGGTCACCGCCTGGATCGATTCGGCAGGCTCGGTCGAGCCGCAAGTCAAGAATTAGCCTCACGGTTTGTCAGACAAGCAGAAAGGGCCCCGATTCCGGGGCCCTCACTGCGATAGAGGGGAAGGAGGAGGTCTCCCCCTCTTGACTAAAGGCGGGCTTCAGCTGGCGACTGCGACCGACTTGCGGGCAGTCGAGCTGGCCTTCTTGGCACCCGTCGTTCTGCTCGAAGCCTTCCGAGCAGAAGCCTTCTTGGTCGAAGGAGACTTGCTGGTGACCTTTGCGGTCGCCGTGCTCTTGGCGGGCGACTTCTTGGCCTTGACAGGAGCCTTCTTGGCAACAGCCTTCTGGCTTGCAGCCTTCTTGACCGGCTTCCTTGCAACAGTCTTCTTGGTCTCGACCTTCACACCTGCGGGCGATGCGTCGACCTTGACGGTCGGGAGCTTCTCGGGACGGAAGGAGGCGCGCCACGTGGCAAGCATGTCCTCGAGTTGATCGCGCAGCTTGCTGACCTGGGTGCTGACCTGGTCGAAGTCGACCTTCGACGTCAGCTCGTCGACCATCTTGGCGTCGGTGATCTTGTTGACCAGCTTCTCGCCTTCGTTGGCCCACAGCGCAACGCGCTTGTTGGCGGTCTTGCCCAGTGTGTCGGCTTCCTTGTTCAGGCTCGACCGAAGCTCGGTTACGGCTTCAACAACCTTCCGGGCGGCCACCACTGGGGCGCCCACCGCGGCGTATAAAACGTTCTTTCCTGTCATTTCTGTCTCCTTATTCGGGATCTGTGCTAATCGAATCAGTTCTATCCGATTCGGTTTCTGGGACCATTACTGAACTGATCAAAGTTCGGTAGACATCGAGCAGAACCTGCTTCTGTCGGGGCGAGAGGACCGGGTCGGCCTCGATGGCATCGATGACCGGCATCGGTACCGAACCCCCTTCGATCAGACCGGCCCTCGTGTAGAGGGTCTCGGCTGAAATCGACAGGGCCCGGGAGATCCTTTTCAGAATCTCGGCTGAGGGCTTGCGAACTCCCCGTTCGATCTGGCTCAAGTAGGGATTCGAGATCCCTGCTCGATCGGCCAGGCGGCGCAGCGAGAGGTTGGCTCGTTCTCGCTGCAAGCGGATGAACACACCCACTTCGGTGTGCCTTTCGTCGGCGTGGCGGCTCTCAGGCTGCCCGTCCGGCAAGGGCTTGTCCTTTGGAATCCTTGCAACGGCGCCATCGCCGTTGGTGATCCCACCGTGCTTGCTCTCGCTCATAAGTGCAGTATATAGCAAGCAGCTAGCAATTGCAAGCACTTTAGCTAGCAGGAAAGAGTGTTCTACGTGTGGTGCGTGGTACGTTCAAGAACCGTTGCGCCCGCCCGCGGGTTGTTTGCCTAGCGATCTAACCAGTGCCTAACTGGCGACGGGCAGGGCGCCACTTCACGCTCTGATCGTCGGTACGTACACGTACCACGTACCACGTACCACTATTTCGGGTTGATCCGGTACGAGCAGTTCGTCGCTCCTTGGACCATGTGGGCGATTCGTTCGATGTGGGCCCCGGGGAGGACGGTCCTGATGAAGTCGAGTTCGGTGCCGCAGGCCTGCCCGTAACGAAGGGCGATCCCGAGGATGGCGCAGTTGTGTTCGACGATCAGGAACGAGCCATCGGGCTCCGCCACTACCTCAGCCAGGTAGCCGTCGGTGTCGAGGATTGCTGCCAATTCCTTGACCTTGCCGGCGAAGTCCTTGCCGGCCAGACGGAGCTGGGCGTTCTCGATTCTGCGCTGACGGCGGCGGCGGAAAATTTCGTCGACAAGTTCGGGCTGGGCATCACCGACGTAGTCGAGAAGTTCATTGGTGAGCTCGGCATAGGCCCGGGGGTACAAGCCCTCGGCGGCCGGGGTCAAGTGATACATGTGTCGGGGGCGGCCGGGTCCGCTCCTGGCCTCTCGGAACCCCACCAGGCCCTCTCTCTGGAGGCCCGCCAGTTGCTGGCGGACAGCCGAGATCGTCAGGCCCATTGACGACGCGAGTTGGTCGGCACCCTGCTCGCCTCTCTTCTTGAGAAGGTCAAGCACCACCCGACGTGTCGTCGGAAGCGTTGATAGGGCCGAGTGAATTCCGCTGGTCACCAGCCGAGCCTACCGGCTTAGGAGCGTTTCAGCAGAAAAAACAGATTTATCTTGTTTTTAGTCGGGTCCATTGCCTAGAGTCAACCGTCATGGATGTCGCCAACGCCCGGAAGTGGCTCGATTTGTTTGGCCAGGCATGGCGCGATCGCAATCCGCAAGGTGCGGCCGAACTCTTCACGGTCGAAGCCGTTTATCGCTCCGACCCCTTTCGTCCGCCGCTGCTCGGTCGAACCGCAATCGCCGACTATTGGGCCCGGGCTACCGGGAGCCAGTCCGGCATTCAGGTCAGGTTCGGGGATCCATTGGTCCAGGGAGACCGGATGGCGGTTGAGTGGTGGTCGACGGTCCTGGAGGGCGGCGACCCGACGACGGATGCGGGCGGCCTCTTCCTCACTTTCGAAGGCGGACGTTGTTCGGAGTTGCGGGAGTACTGGAACCTGGCTGAAGAAGCAGTAGGCATTCCGGAAGGCTGGGGGCGTTGATGGATGTCCGATCAAATGTGGCCGTGGTGACCGGAGCGTCAAGAGGACTCGGATTGGCTCTCACCCGCGCCCTGGTTGCCGACGGTTGGTCGGTGGTCGTCGATGCCCGGGCCGCCGACGACCTCGTGGCTGCGACCTCCCAACTCACCGGGCCAGGCCAGGTAGTGGCGATTCCCGGCGACGTGACCGACTCCGAGCACCGCCAACACATTGTCCAGGCGGCCAGCGGATTGGGACCGGTGCGACTGATTGTGAACAATGCCTCGTACCTCGGCCCGTCGCCGCAACCGATCCTTGCGGACTACCCGCTCGACATCCTGCGTCGCGTCTACGAAGTCAACTCTGTGGCTCCGCTGGCCCTGATCCAGGTTCTCATGCCGCTCATGACCGAGGCGGGCGGCGTCATCATCAACGTCACTTCCGATGCCGGGGTCGAGGGATACGCGGGATGGGGTGGCTACGGCTCGTCCAAGGCTGCCCTCGAACAGCTTTCACGGGTGCTGGCAGCCGAGCAACCTCAGCTGCGGATCTACTGGGTCGACCCCGGTGACATGAACACACAGATGCAGCAAGAGGCATTTCCGGGCGACGATGTCTCCGACCGCCCGCCCCCGGAAGGGAGCGTTCCCGGGCTGCTGGAGTTGGCCAACGGTGAATTGCCGTCTGGCCGGTACCAGGCAAGGTCGGTCGGGTCGTAATGATGACCCCGGTTCTCGACTTCGAACTACCCCCCGGTCTCGAGGCGAGTGTCCCGCCCGAGGAACAGGGGACGATGCGGGATCAAGTGCGGCTGATGGTCGGACACCGTTCCAATGGTGACATCGTCGACGACGTGTTCGCCGCGCTTCCCGCCTATCTCCGATCGGGCGACGCCCTGGTGATCAACACGTCGGCGACGATTCCCGCCGCTTTGTCTGGCAACACAGCAGCTGGCGAGGAAGTCGTCGTTCACCTGTCAACGAGGATTGATGGGGGCCTGTGGACCGTGGAGGTTCGCAAGCCAGCTGGATTCGGGAGCCTGCCCGGTCCGGACCTGCAGCCTCAGGCACTGTCGATTCCGGCAGGCGGGGAGGTCCGGTTGTTGGCCCATCCGGATTATTCGAAGCGGATGTGGTTCGCCGAGCTGCGAGTGCCGGGTGATCTGTTTGCGTACCTGGGGGAGCATGGCCGTCCCATTCGCTACCGGTATGCGGCCGCTCCATGGGATCTCGACGCCTATCAGACTGTCTACGCGCGGGAGCCGGGCTCAGCCGAGATGCCGTCGGCCGGACGCCCGTTCACGACCGAACTCCTGGCGTCGCTGGTGGCTGGCGGGGTGGTGATCCTGCCGATCGTGCTTCACGCCGGAGTGGCGTCACTCGAACTCGGTGAGCACCCGGCACCGGAGCAACGGCGAGTCCCGGTCGCAACGGCCACCGCCATCAACGCCCTGAGGGCCGATGGCGGTCGGGTGATCGCAGTCGGAACGACGGTCACCCGCGCTCTCGAATCGGCCGTCGACATCGATGGCACTGTGCGACCCGCCGAAGGACTGACCGACATCGTGATCGGTCCAGGCCGGCCGACAAGAGTCGTCGACGGACTGATCACAGGTTGGCACGAGCCCAAGGCTTCGCACCTGGATTTGGTCGAGGCCGTTGCCGGTCCCTCTCTGGCGATCCGCATGTACGAGCGAGCCCTCGCCACCCACTACCTCTGGCACGAATTCGGAGACAGCTGTCTGATCCTGCCGTGACGGCCGGCGGCCGCTACGGCAGCGTTTTACGTTTTACGTTCAAGTTCCGAAACCGACGCTGATGTAGTTGCTCCTGCGAGAAGGCCTACGCCAAGGGGCTCCTTCTTCAAACGTAGAACGTAGAACGTAAAACGCTCCTCACACCGTCACCCCGACGAGCCTTCCTACCAAGTAGGCGCCTGCTCCGCCGAGTCCGGCTATTGCCAGGTTCTCTAGGCCGGCGATGATGGGGTTGCCGCGGGTGATGAAGGTCTTGACCACCCCTACTGCGAACAACGCCACCGCAGCGAGGCCGGCGGCGATGAAGAGAGCAGAGTGAGGTCGGAGGTCGAATAGAAACGGGGCCACCGACGGCACCGAGCCTGCGAAGAAGAGTCCGCCCGACATCAGCATTGCCTTGATCGGGGAACGCTCCTCGCTGTCGACCATGCCGAACTCCATTATTTTCATGGCGTTGAGCAGGGTCTGATCGTCGCGACTGAAAGCCCGGACCACGGCGGGGAGGTCCTCCTCCTCAATGCCGATTTCTCGGAACAACTGATAGAGCTGAGCCAGTTCCCGATTGCGGAAATGCTCGATGTGAGTTTTCTCGAGGTCGATTTCCGATTCGAGAACCTCGCTCTGCGACTTGGTCGCCAGATACTCGCCGGCGGCCATCGAGACGGCACCGGCAATGGCTCCGGCCACCGCAGTGACAAGCACCTCGCGGCGGTCCAGACCTCCACCGACGACACCCGCCACCAGCAGGAGCATTGACACCAGGCCGTCGTTGACGCCCAGAATCATGTCCCGCCAGTACTGACGGGAGGCGCCCACGTGGGGCTCGTAGACCACTTGCCTCGGGTCGCTCATGAGATTGCGTTCAAAGTTACCCGACGGGAGCAGGTGCGGGCTCGTCTACTGTTCGATGCCCCGAAACACCGTGTCCTCAATGATCATCGTCATGCGCCACGAGGCGACCGAAGCCGACATCGCTGGCGTGGTGTCGCGCCTCCAGGGCATCGGCTGTGAGGCGCACGTCTCGAGAGGCCAGCTCAGAACCGTGATCGGGGCCATCGGAGATCGCGAGCAGATTCAGACCCTTCCCTGGGAGGCAATGATCGGAGTCGAGAAGGCCGTTCCGGTTCTCAAGTCCTTCCGCTTCGTCTCCCGTGACTTCCAGGCAGAGGATTCGGTCATCAAGATCGGTGGCGCAACTTTTGGTGGCGGACACTTCACGACCATCGCCGGTCCGTGCGCCGCCGAGAATCGCGATCAGGTGATGAGGACGGCCGAGGCCGTCAAGCTGGCCGGGGCCAAGATGCTCCGCGGCGACGCCTTCAAGCCGAGGACGTCCCCCTATGCGTTCCAGGGGCTGGGAGAGGCCGGCCTCCAGCTCATGGCAGAGGCGCGCGAACAATTCGAGTTGCCGTTTGTTGCCGAGGTTCTCGACTCTCGCGATGTCGCCCTGGTCTCGTCTTACGCCGATGTGCTTCGGATCGGCACCCGCAACATGTCCAACTTCACGCTTCTGGCCGAGGTCGGCCGCCAGCCCAGACCCGTGCAGTTGAAACGCGGCTTCACGGCCACGCTCGAGGAGTGGCTCAACGCCGCCGAGTACGTCTACAAGGAGGGCAACCACCAGATCATCCTGGTTGAGCGAGGAATCAGGACCTTCGAGACCGCCGCCCGCAACACGCTCGACATAACTGCGGTTCCGTTGATCAAAGGCATGTCTCATCTCCCGATACTCGTCGATCCCTCCCATTCCGGGGGCAGGCGGGAGTTGGTGGCTCCGTTGGCCAGGGCGGGTGTGGCTGCCGGAGCGGACGGGATCATGGTCGATGTCCATCCAACTCCCGACACCGCCCTGGTCGATGGCGCTCAGGCGCTCTTGCCCTCGGAGTTCGCCGAGATGATGACCTCGGTCAACGCGATCGCCTCGGTTCTCGGCCGCGTCCTCTGACCATGCCCGTCGCCGCCTTGCTCGGAACCGGGCTCATCGGTGCTTCGATCGGGATCGGCCTTCGTAGCCTCGGATGGAGCGTTGTGGGCTGGGACCCCGATGAGGGTGCAGGCAAGGGGGCAGTCCGGTGCGGAGCAGTCGACCGCCTCGCCTCATCCGTCGAGGAGGCGATGACCGGTGCCGACCTCGTGGTGCTGGCGGGGCCTCCCGTCGCCATCGAAGACCAACTACGAGTCCTGGATACCGAAGTTCTTGTGACCGACGTTGCCGGGGTCAAAGCACCGATGGTGGTTGCCGGCCGTCACCTCGCGCACTTTGTGGGAGGTCATCCGATGGCAGGACGGGAGTCCTCCGGTCCCGACGGAGCCTCGGGTTCGCTGTTCCGGGGCGCCACCTGGGTCATCTGCACCGACAATGCCCGGCCCAGTGACCTCGCTGCCATCGAGGCGATAGTTACTGGCCTCGGAGCGATCCCGGTCCTGATGGACTCGGCCGACCACGACGCCGCGGTAGCAGCTATCAGCCATCTCCCGCAGGTGGTTGCCTCTGCCCTCGTCAACCGGGTTGCCCGCCACCCGACGGCTTTAGATCTGGCGGCAGGTGGATTCAGGGACATCACGCGCATTGCTTTGTCCGACCCTGGCTGGTGGACCGATGTGCTGGTCGAGAATCGGGCGGCCTTGGGGGCGTTGCTGCGCAGCCTCGGCGAGGACCTGCGAGCTTGGGCCGACCTGATCGAGTCCGAGGATCGGGAAGGGGTAGGTGCCGAGATGCTCGCCGCCCGCACCGCCCGGCGATCGCTGAGCGCCCCGGTGGCGGCGGTGGGCGTGGTGCTCGACGACACGCCGGGTGAAATTGCCCGGGTGGGGCACGCCCTGGAGACGTCTGGCGTCGATCTGCGTGACCTTCAACTTCGCCATGCCACCCACGGTGGCGGCGGCGTCCTGACCCTTTCGGTCAAGGCCGCCGAAGCCGACCGTCTCAAGGCAGCGTTGACGGCCGGCGGTTTCAGGTTGCTCGACTGACCGCGTTGGGTCGTGCCGACAGCAGGGCCAACACTGAACAAATACCTGCGATCAGCCCGGTCTCGAGTGCTGCCTCATCAACCTGGAAGGCAGACGAGTGGAGATCGACGTCACGCCCGCCGGGGCGGGCTCCCAGCCGGAGTAGGGCGCCGGGTACGGCTTCGGTAAAACGGGCGAAGTCTTCTGCCCCCATGCTGGTAGGTGCGGCCGTCACCGCCTCAAGGCCGAGGTTGTGGGCGATGGCCTCGCGGCAGACGGCAACGACGCCTTCGTCGTTGATGACGGGAGGGATCCCTCGCTGGAAGTGGAATGTCACCTTGGCTCCGGTGGGGGCTGCGATTTCCTGCACGAGCTTCTCAAGCAGACCGGGAATGTCCTCCCACACACTCCGGTCGAGGGTGCGGCAGGTGCCGGAGAGCTCCACGGTTGACGGGATCACGTTGTCGGCGGTGCCGCCGACCACCTTCCCGAAGACCAGGACCAACGGCGCTCGCGAATCTGTGAGGCGATCGAGGAGAGCCGGGAGATCAGTGATGACCTTTCCGGCCGCATAGACCAGGTCGACCGTGCGGTGCGGCCGGGCGGTGTGACCGCCGGGGCCTTCCAGCGTGATGTAGAAGCGGTCGGCGGATGCTGTGATAGGCCCCGATCTGAGGCCGACCCGGCCGGCGGCGATGGTGGGATCCACGTGGAATGCGATGACCGAATCGAGGCCGTCGGCGGCGCCGTCGCGCACCATTTCCTGGCCTCCCCCGGGGAAGGTCTCTTCGGCCGGCTGGAAGATGATCCGGACCTTGCCGGGAAGGGGCTCGAGACGCGCCAGCGCCAACGCGATCCCGATCCCTATGGCGGTGTGGGCATCGTGACCGCAGGCGTGCATGACAGATGAGACTTCGGAACGGAACTCAAGACCTTCGGGTTCCTGGATCGGGAGCGCATCGAGATCCGCCCTGAAGCCGACTGCCGGATGTCCCGAACCGATCTCGACGGTAAGACCGGTCTTCGGAGTCCGGGTGCGCGGGCTCAAGCCGATGCTTCGCAACGTGTCGACCACTAACTCAGTGGTCCGGTACTCCTCATGGGCAAGTTCGGGATGGCGATGGATGGCGCGTCGCAAGCTCACGACAGTGGGTAAAAGCTCGGCGACCACCGCCCGGATCGCCACAGATTTGCTGATCCCATCTGGCCTGCTGATCCCTTCGGAGTTGCTGATCCCATCTGGGGCAATCATTCGGAATCGATGCTACTGAGAATTCTCTTGCGCGAAAACGCGGGTAGTGGGTCAGGTTGGGCTTTGGTCTAAGGCTGTTGGAAGCAGCCAAGGATCAGCGAAGGAGGGGATTCGCTTGTCATTGGTCCCTTCGTAATTTTGCGGCCCTCGTAATTTGGCGACTCGCTCCCGCTGAATCCGTAATTCAGTGTGGGAGTCCCGGAAACCGGGGGTGTCGCGCCAGGTTTCGTCCGATCCGGCCAAACTGACCCACTCCGAAACGGCTAATCCTGGAAGAAACGGTGCTCGAAGATGCGCCGGGCCCGCCGGGTCGTGCGCCGGTACTCCTCGCGGAGCGCCGAGCGGCTCTCGTAGCCGAGAGACCGGGCCAGTCGGGCGCCTTCCTCGCCGTCGAGCGGGATTGAGTCGTGCGAGCGGGCGGTCTGAAGGAAAAGCCGGTTCCGCAGCTGCGTGCACAGGCGGTAGGTAACGGCGAGGTGTTCGGATTCACCAGTTGAGATGATTCCTATCTCAGACAGGCGGTCGAGGGCGTCGAGGGTGCCGGTGGCCTGCAGTTCGGTGTGCTTGCGGCCCAGGCGCAGCTGCCAGAGTTGCACGAGGAACTCGATGTCACTCAGACC
Organism: Acidimicrobiia bacterium; assembly: GCA_035525055.1. Lineage (GTDB taxonomy): Bacteria > Actinomycetota > Acidimicrobiia > Spongiisociales > ZC4RG35 > DATEEG01. The sequence goes on from DATLEZ010000110.1 coordinate 13,482, forward strand.
GCCCGGGCCCAGCTTGAGATGGAAGTCCGGGTCATCGCCCCTCGGCAGGCGCTCACGCTCGACCCGGGCCTTGATGCGGCGTATCGAGCGAATCACTTCCGGGGGAACGTTCTCAGGAAAAGCGTGCGATCGAACGAGATTCTCGAAGTCGTCGCGGACGGCTGCGTTTCCGGCCACGGGCCTGGCCTTGATCAGGGCCAGCAACTCCCAGGGCTCTGCCCGATTGGAGTAGTAGGAGCGAAAGGCGTCCATTGATCTAGCGAGCGAGCCCTGCTTGCCCTCGGGCCGGAGGTCGGCGTCGACCTCATAGGCGACTCCGTCCGGGGTGTGCCGACCGAGAACTCCCGCAAACTCGCCTGCGAGCCGCAGTCCGGCCTGAGTGTCATCGGTCGAGCCGGTGACGTAGACGAGGTCGAGGTCGGAGCCGTACCCGAGTTCGCGGCCTCCCCATTTGCCCATGGCGATGACCGCGAAGGGCACCGGGCCGACTTGTTGGGCTGCCGTCCACAGCCCCGCTAGGGCGGCCGCGTCGGCCGTGTCCGTCAAAGCCGCCCCGACCCGGTCGACATCGACCATGCCGAGCAAGTCGGCCGCGGCGGTGCGGAGCATTCGCCTACGGACCAGCCTCCGGAGCGAGGCCATTCGGGTATAACGATCGGGACGGAGCTGCATCCGCTCGAGCGCCCGAACTGTGTCCTCAGGGGAAGGCAACTCCAGCAGCAGGTTGTCGTCGGCCAGCCGTGGAAGGAACTCGGGGATTCGGTCGATAAAGGTGCTGACCAGGCGGCTCGAGCCGAGCAGGTGGCACAGGCGTTGGGCCGCGGTGGGGCGGTCTCGCAGAATCGCGGTGAGCTCGGCATTGTCCCGGCTGACGGCGACCAGTGTCGCCAGCTGGTGGAGACCCATGTCGGGATTGGGAGTGTCGGCCAACCACTCCACCATCAATGGCAACAACTGTTGCATCAACCTCGATCGTCGCGACATGCCTGTCGTCAGATCCTCGATCGCCTGGGCAGCCGCCCGCAGATCGACGAACCCGAGCGCCTCGAGGCGTGCCACCGCCCTTTCGCGCGCGAGGCCGGTCGGCGAGGCGGCGGCAAACGCTTCGAGTAACGGCCGGTAGTAGAGGCGCTCGTGCAGGCTCCTCACTTGATGACGATGCCCGCTGAGGTCGGTGTTGAATTGGTCGACGGCCGATCGTTCGGAAGGGCGGTATCCCATGGCGAACGCCAACTGTTGGCGGTCGGGCGGCAGACGATGGGTCTGAGCCATCTGCCAGAGCTGCAGGCGATGCTCGACGTTGCGGAGGAACGAGTACGAGTCGGCCAGGGCGTCGGCGTCGTCCTGGCGCACATACCCGCCGGCGGTGAGGGCGGAGATGGCAGGGAGGGTCCCGGGTGAGCGCAGTTCCGGGTCTGCCCGGCCGTGAACCAGTTGGAGTAGCTGAACTGAGAACTCAACATCCCTGATTCCGCCAGGTGCGCGTTTGATGTCGTCTGGGTCGGCTGCTTCCTCAGACCGCGTCTTCAACTGGCGGAGACGGCGGATCGAGTCCGAGCTGATCGTGGCCGGCCACACAAACTCCCCAACCGTCGAAAGAAACCTGTCGCCAAGCTCCCTGTCACCGGCGGCGAAGCGCGCCTTCAACAGGGCCTGGAACTCCCATGCCTCACCCCATTTCTCGTAGTAGGTCCGATACGACTCGAGAGTCCTCACGAGCGGGCCGGTGCCGCCCTCGGGTCGTAGATCGGCGTCGACCCTGAAAGCGATCCCCTCGAAGGTCGGACGGCTCAACCCATCGATCAGCGCCGTCGCCAGCTTGTTGGCCAGCCGGCGCGATTCGTCAGCGTTGCCTTCACTAGGGGCGTAGACGAAGAGCAAGTCGATGTCCGACGAATAGTTCAGTTCACGGCCACCCCACTTTCCGAGAGCGATGACCGCCAGGGACACGTCCTCGATGCCGGGGTACTTCGCGGCGAGTTCTGACCTGGCCTGTTCGATTGTGAGAGCCACGGCTTCGTCGGCCAGATCGCTGAGAGCCATCGTGACGGTTTCGAGATCCCACCGGTGATGGATGTCGGCCAGGACAATGTCGAAGATTCGCTGCTGAACGTAGAGTCGGGGGTCACCCCGAGGCGCCGCCGGCACCTCCAGCCATTCAGGGTGGCGGAGCAATGAGTCCCACAGGCTCTTGCTCGTCGATGCCAGTGCTGCCAGTTCCACGCCGACTCGCCCGGCCAGAGAGATGCCTCTCTCAGCCAGCGTGGCAAGGCGATGCCAGGTCCCGTCGGGGTCCGGTGCTCCCCGGACCGCGAGGAACATTCCTTCGTAGTCAGGGGCCGGTTGACCGTCGACGATCCATCCCAAGGCCTCGAGGCGGGGCAGCACGGCCGCCCCCACTCCGAGACGCGCGGTCGAAGCGCCGCGCGTCGTCACGAATCAGTGCCGGGCGTGGTTTCTTTCCCCGACTCTGGGGGGGCCCGATCGGGATCTGCCTGATCTGGGCCGGGTCCTAGCGGTTCGCTGGAGCCCTGGGCGATGAGATCTCCAGACTGCTCGAACTCGATGACATGCTCGAGTGACGGGTCGTAGATGACCCCGAAATTCATCACGGCCGATCCCACCGACTTCTTGCTCGGAGCCTGGGGTATGTAGTCGACCAGGCCCTGGTCTCCTAGTCGGCGCACCAACATGTGGAGCCCGAACCCGGCCAACCCGAGAGCCAGTAGAGCAATTGGCAAGAACCAGTACAAGGTCATAGAGGCAGGATAAGGATGATCAGGCGGGAAGGCGGAAGTCGGAAGTCGGAAGACGGCGCGGAAAAGGAGGACTCGCCTCACACATTCCACGTCTCTGGGGAAGGAAGTTCACGGAAAGCCGAATTCTCCATTCCGTCTTCTGACTCCCGACTTCCACCTTGGCACGCTCCGCCTTCTGTCTCTGCTCCCCTTATCCTTACCCTCATGCGAATCGCCGGGGCCCAGATCAACCTTCTGGTTGGGGGGCTTGATGCCAACGAGGCCCGGATCGTCGAAGTCATGGACTGGGCCGAAAACGCTGGTGCGGATGTCCTCCTGCTACCCGAGCTAGCCGTCACCGGCTACCCGCCCGAGGATCTCGTTCTCCGTCTCGGTTTTGTCGAGGACAACCTCGATGTCGTGCGACGATTGGCGGCCCGCTCGGGCCGGTGCACGACAGTCGTCGGCTTCGTCGATTTGATCAACGGACGCGCTCGCGATTCGGGGGACGCCAGCGAGCGCAAAGTTGCCAACGCCGCCGCCATCCTCCACGAGGGGGAGTGGAAGGCGACCTACCGGAAGATCCTGCTACCCAACTACGGCGTCTTCGACGAGGAGCGCTACTTCGCTCCCGGTGACGAACAGGCGTTCTTGTGGGAGATTGCCGGGCTCCCGAGCGGGATCTCCATCTGCGAGGACATCTGGCTTCCCGACGGGCCTCCCCAGGCGCAGGCCGAGGCCGGGGCCAGGGTTCTCCTCAACATCAACGGGTCGCCTTACCACTACGGCAAGGCCCTCGAACGGGAGGCAATGCTCAGCGAACGGGCCCGTGCCGCCGGGGTGCCTGTCGTGTATCTGAACATGGTCGGCGGACAGGACGAGTTGGTGTTCGATGGCCACTCGGTGGTGCTGGCATCAAGCGGCGATGTGGTTCATCGTTCTCCGCAGTTCGAGGAAGACCTCTTTCTCATCGACCTTGATCTTGATGGCCCCCGTCCCGGAAAAGTCAGCCCGCTCCTGGGGACGGAGGAGGAGATCTACCGTGCCGTCCAACTGGGACTCGGAGACTATGTGCGAAAGAACGGGTTTCAGCAGGTCGTCATCGGGCTGTCAGGCGGCATCGATTCGGCACTGACGGCGGTCATCGCCGCCGATGCGCTGGGGCCTGACTCGGTGATCGGAGTATCGATGCCATCCCGATTCTCCTCCGAGCACTCCAAGACCGACGCCGAGGACCTGGCCAAACGGCTCGGCATTCGTTTCGAATCCATCCCGATCGACGATGTCTTTCAGGCCTATCTCGACACTCTCGGACCGATTTTCGAAGGGACCGAGGCCGGGGTCGCCGAGGAGAACGTTCAGGCCCGGATCCGGGGCGCCATCCTCATGGCTATCTCGAACAAGTTCGGTCCGATGGTGCTGGCGACCGGCAACAAGTCCGAGATGGCGGCGGGCTACGCCACCATCTACGGAGACATGGTGGGGGGATACTCGGTACTCAAGGACATCTTCAAGACCATGGTTTACAAGCTGGCAGCCTGGCGGAACTCAGTTTCGGAAGTGATCCCGGAGAACACGATCGTCAAGCCCCCGTCGGCCGAGCTGCGCCCCAACCAGAAGGACTCCGACAGTCTCCCTCCATACGACGAGCTCGACCCGATTCTTCGCCTCTACATCGAGGAGGATCGAGGCGTGGAGGAAATCATTGCCATAGGTCATGATCCAGACACTGTCCGCCGCATGACCCGCTTGGTGGATCGCAACGAGTACAAGCGGCGGCAGGCGGCTCCCGGTGTGAAGATCACTACCAAGTCGTTCGGACGGGATCGCAGGCTGCCGATTACCAACGGATACCGATAGTGGTGTCCGACCTGGTCTTGATCGACGGTCAATCCGGGGACGGCCGCATCTCGGTTTTTGACGACGGGCTCTTGCGAGGCGACGGGTGCTTCGAGGCCATCCGGTCCTACGACGGGCGGCCGTTCGCCATGGATGAGCACTATCGGAGACTGTGTGCCAGCGCTGCTGCTCTTGGGATCTCCGTCCCCGCTGCGATTGATCTCGGAGAATGGATCGAGAGAGTTGCGGCGGCCGGCGGGGATTGCATCGTCCGGGTCGTCCTAACCAGAGGTGAGACGGTGCCGGATCACGCCTCGCCATCGCGGTGCGTCGTCATGTCCCACCCGATCCCGTTGGCATCGTCTGAACTCTCACTGTTGCCGGTCTCAGCACCGTGGCATCCGGCCGGGCGACCCTGGGAACTCAGCGGGGTCAAAACGATTTCCTATGCCCCCAATCAGGCTGCGAGCCGCCTGGCCCGCGAGAGCGGTTACGAAGATGCCCTGCTGCTCTCCGACTCCGGGACGATTCTGGAGGGCCCGACGTTCTCTTTTGCCTGGGTCGTGGACGGCATTCTCGAAACGGTCGGGCTCGACCTGGGGATTCTCGACTCGATTACAAGGCGCATGGTGGTGGCGGACTCCCCGATGGTGGGGATCGAGGTGGTCGAGGGCCGTTTCGACCTTTCCCGACTGGACGTTGCTAGCGAGGCGATGGCGATCTCAACCGTCAAGCAGGTGGCACCGGTTGCGCGGGTAGGGGATCGCACCTTCGCTGCGGGTGATGTAACCGCCGCTTTGAACTCGGCGCTCTCGAAGCGGGCTCGTTCGAGAGAGCCTCAGGCCAGCGCCCCGCAGTTGACCACGGGCAGATAGCCGAAAGCCTTACCGATCATTTCGGCCAAGCCGGCCCTGGTCAAGACCTCATCGAAGGTTTGTGAGGTGACCGAACAGTTGTCGGCGAGACCGCGTGTCGCCAATCTCGCCAGTGCTACCGACGACTCGGTCAACCAATAAGGCTGCGGAAGAGGAGGCAAGACGCCGGCCGCGATGAGCGTCGGCCTGATCTCCATCTCGTCCTCGAGGGCGACAAGAGCGTCGTCATGGGCAGCCTGATCCGTGACCCACAATATGATCGCCGCCGCCTCACCGACTGTAATGGAGGGCGATGGGCAGCCATCCACCGGACAGGTCCGGGCGTCTTCGATGATTTGGTCCACGATTTCGGTTGACGTCGTCGGAGCCCAGACCGGAAGCACCACACGGGACAAGGCCGAAATCCAGCCGATTGCATCGACGTCGGACGCTTCCAGGTGGGGGCAGACGGCTGCTGCCCACTGGTCACAAGAGTGCACGACTCCGAGTGAGGCCAGCAGTCCGAACATAGCTTCGGCCGGCAGTCCGTCATCATCGATATAGGGACCCGAAAAGTCGGACGGCCCGAATTCCAGGGCGGGTGCCGGCATGCGCCGGAAGGCCCAGCGAAGGCTTGCCAGTGGGTCGATCGCCACTCCGTTGCGCATGTGGAGTTCGAAGTGGAGATGAGGTGTCGACGGCTCGGCGTTACCGGAATCGCCGACCCATCCAATCACCTCTCCCGCGACAACACGGGTTCCAACCACGAGATCGGGACGGATTCCAACACCGTCCCCGTCGTCGCTTCCGTCGAGGTCGTTGTTGAGGTGCAAATAGAACGACGACCAACCGTCGTCGTGGGTGATGCCGACCGCGCAGCAGTCGGCCGGTCCGGTACGGATCGAGGTGACGGTGCCGTCGCGAACGGCAACGACAGGTGTCATCTTGGGTGCCGAAATGTCGACCCCGGCGTGATGACGGGCACCTGAGTCTCGATCGGCGCCAAACACCGACAGCACTGCGCCGCCGCCTAAAACCGGCCACTGCATTCGGTAGACGTACGAGCAACTCGCAACGGGAATCGGAGCGGGGCCAGGGATGGTGGTGGTGGTCGTGTTGGGGTCGACCGTGGTCGTGGTGGTCGTGTTGGGGTCGACCGTGGTCGTGGTGGTCGTGTTGGGGTCGACCGTGGTCGTGGTGGTCGTGCTGGCCTCTGGTACGAGAGGAGCCGGGGGGGTGACCTCGGAGCCGACCGGTGTCTCCGGAACGGCCGGAAAGAGGTCGGCCAGGGTGGTTGGCCGGCAAGCAGCTTGGGCAGGCGCCACAGCCACGACAGAGACAAAGGCGGCGCAGGCCAAGAAAAGCGTGGTGACCCGCTTCCTCAAGGTCATTTCAGGCTAACCGCCCGTCCATTGGGTCGGAAGCCCTTTGGCGGCGCTCAGCGAAGCAGGGCAGTTGCTACCGCCAGAAATCCGGCGAAACCCATGAGGTCGGTCACGGTGGTGAGGAAGAGGTTCGAACCGAGGGCGGGGTCGAAACCCAGTCTTCTGAGGAGCAGCGGGATCCCGGACCCGGCCGCTCCGGCGATGACAAGATTGACCAGGGCGGCGATTGCCATCGATAGTCCGATCCGGAGCGGATTGAGGCCCCCTCGAAACTCCTGCATGATGAATCCCAGGATTCCGGCGAGCACCGCGATGGCTACCCCGTTGATGGCTCCGATGGTGGCTTCGCGAGCAACCACCCGGGACGTACCCGACATCGGGATCTCGTCGGCGGCCAGGCCGCGGATGACGACCGCGAGGCTCTGAGCCCCGGCGTCGCCTCCGATCCTCGCCACGAGGGGCATCAAGGCGGCAAGCACGACGAACTCATCGAGCACTTCGTGGAACTGACTAACAGCCCACACCACCGACGTCGAGATGACGACGTCAAAGGCGATCCATGGAAGGCGAGCCTTTACCGACTTGGAGACGGAGGTGCGCACCGACTCCGAAACACCAGCACCCATGGCAGCCGCAAAGTCTTCGCTGGCCTCCTCCTGGATGGACTCGATCACGGCGTCGTTCGGCACGACCCCCAGCAACGCGCCGTGTCCATCGACAACGGGTATCGCCAGAAGGTGGTATTGCTGGATGAGATTGTTGATCTCTTCCCGATCGGCGTCGACGCGGACCGCGATGGGGTCCCGAACCATTACTTCCTCGAGGCCGACGCCCGGGCGGCTGAATACGAGGTCACGGAACGAGACGACACCTTCAAGCCGTTCGTCATCTCCGATCACGTACACGTACGAGAGGTCTTCCAGCTCTTCGTGGAGGTGGCGGATGCGTTCTATGGCTTCGCCTGCCGTGAGTCCGATCGGAAGCCGGGCGATCTCCGTGGCCATGAGACCGCCGGCCGAGTCGGGGCGATAGGCCAGGAGCCGGCGCACGTCGGCGGCCGACTCGTCGGTCATCATGCCGATCAGAGAGGTCGCTTCGGCTTCATTGACCTCTCCCAGGATGTCGGCGGCGTCCTCGGGGTTCATCTCCTCCAGCAGGGCGGCGGCATCAGCCGGGGTCAGATCCTCGAGCAGATCGGCTGCCACCTCAGGCTGTAGCTCGACAAGGATGTCGGCGGCCTCCGCCGGTTCGAGATCTCCGATCAGGTCGGCGAGGGCCTCGTCATCGAGTTCCTCGAGGATGGCTGCTGCTGCCCCTGGCGCTGCCTCGGCCAGTGCCTCCCACTCCTCGCTGTGGGCGTCGAGATACTCTTCAACCGCTTCGGGCTGACGGCGCGCCTGGACCAACAGCTGGCGGGCAAGCTGGAGCGGACTGTGAAGGCGGAGTTTCACCGAAGGCCCTCCCGATGCGGAGAGGGCAGGGTACCTTCCGGGTCAGTCGCGGAAGGGCCGAACGTCCTTGATCAGGATCGAAAAGGACTTGGTCTTGCCGGCGACCTCGACGTCGTAGGTGATGGTGTCACCCGGGGCCGCTCCAATTAGGGCCTTGCCCAGGGGCGACTCGGGTGACGCCAGCAGGTAACCGGGCTGCTTGTTGGCGGGGTTGGCAACGAAGTAGGTCATCTCGTCGCCATCGGAGTCGATCACCGTGACGACGGAGCCAATACCGACCTTGCCATCGTCGGCTGCCTCTCGAACCACCGCATGAGCCAGGATTGAATCAAGCTGACGGATCCGAGCCTCCATCATCCCCTGGTCGTTCTTGGCGGAGTCGTAGTCGCCGTTCTCGCGCAGATCACCATGGGCGCGAGCTTCGGCCAGGCGGATCTCGATCAGCCTGCGGCCCTCGGTTCTCAGCTCCTCAAGTTCCGCCGTCAGCTTGTCGAAGGCGGCCGGAGTAAGCCAGGTGCTCTGCTCGGTCATGGATTACAAGAGGATAGGCCGTGTGGGGTCATGTGCCAGAGCCCAAACGCGGTCGGTCCAGAAGTCCCAGGGGTTGGGAACAGCCCGCGCCTGTTGTCCGATCGCCGCTTTGGGCGATCGAGGGGGGTGCGCGAACTCCAGACGCATTCCCTCCTCACAGCGCTGCCGGTTCGTCACGACTTCTTTTAAGACTTGCGAGACGAACCGGCTCCGCCCAAACCATCCACCTGCCGGTGTGGTTCGCGCACCCCCCTCGCCCGGCCTGACGACCGTGCGGTCCCCCCGCAAGCAGGGGGACACCCCAACCTCTGTCTGATGGCCCCCGCCAGCAGGGGACAAACCTGCCGCCTTCTCAGCTCACGGCTTGGGTGATGGCTTTCAGTTCGCGCTTTAGTTCGTTTACTTCGTCGCGGAGGCGGGCGGCATACTCGAACCGGAGTTCTTTGGCGGCTTCGTGCATTTCTTCTTCGAGCGACATGATCAGCCGGACTAGATCGTCACCGTCGAGGTTCAGGGGCTGTCGGGAAGTCAGCTCTCGGCGTCGCCGATCACCGGACGGTGCCTCGGTCGAGATCAACTCGAGGATGTCGGACACCTTCTTGCGAATGGTCTGAGGGTCGATCCCGCGCTCCTCGTTGTACCGGGCCTGAAGTCCCCGGCGCCGGTTGGTCTCGTTGATCGCTCGCTGCATCGAGTCGGTGACTTTGTCGGCGTACATGACGACCTGACCATCGACGTTGCGGGCTGCCCGTCCGATGATCTGAATCAGGGAGGTCTCCGAGCGCAGGAAGCCTTCCTTGTCTGCATCGAGAATCGCCACCAGTGATACCTCGGGAAGGTCGAGGCCCTCCCGTAAGAGGTTGATGCCCACGAGGACATCGAACTCACCGAGCCGGAGTTCACGCAGGATTGCCACTCGTTCGAGAGTGTCGATCTCTGAGTGGAGGTACCTGGCCCGCACCCCCATCTCCAGCAGGTAATCGGTCAGGTCTTCGGCCATCTTCTTGGTGAGAGTGGTGACCAGGACTCGCTGGTCACTGGCCGCCCGGAGCCTGATCTCATGGAGCAGGTCGTCTATTTGCCCGCGGGTGGGCCTCACGACGACCTCGGGATCAACCAGACCGGTCGGTCGCACGATCTGTTCGACGACCTGGGTCGACTTGGACAGCTCGAACGCCGAGGGGGTGGCCGAAAGGAAGACGATCTGGTTGGCCTTCTCCAACCACTCGTCGAACCGGAGCGGACGGTTGTCCATGGCCGACGGCAGGCGGAATCCGTGCTCAACCAGCATCGTCTTTCTGCTGTGGTCGCCCTCGAACTGACCGCCGATCTGAGGGACGGTCACGTGTGACTCGTCGATGATCGTGAGGTAGTTGTCGGGGAAGTAGTCGAGCAAGGTGTAGGGCGCTTCGCCGGGTTCCCGTCCGTCGAGGAACCGCGAGTAGTTCTCGATGCCGGTGCAGAAGCCGACCTCTCTCATCATCTCGAGGTCGTAGGACGTGCGCATGCGCAAGCGCTGGGCTTCCAGCAACTTGCCTTGGGTTTCAAGCTCCGCCAGGCGCCGGGCCAGCTCCTCTTCGATCTGGGCGGTTGCTTTGACCATCCGCTCGCGCTCGGTGACATAGTGGGTGGCCGGAAAGATGAAAACCTCCGACATCTCTTCGATCACCTCGCCGGTGACCGGGTTCATCCGCAGGATCTTTTCGACTGTGTCACCGAAGAAGGAGAAGCGGATCACGGTCTCCTCGTAGGACGGCATCACTTCGAGGGTGTCGCCGCGCACCCGGAACTTGCCGCGGATGAGGTTGACCTCGTTGCGCTCGTATCCGATGTCGATAAGCCGGCGTACGGCATCCTTCATCGGGTATTCGACGTTGCGAAACAACCGGAGCAGCTGACCCTCGTACTGCTCGGGGGAGCCCAGCCCGTAGATGCATGAGACCGAGGCGACGATGATCACGTCTTCTCTGACCAACAACGCCGAAGTGGCGGCGTGGCGCAGGCGGTCGATCTCATCGTTGACGGTGGCGTCCTTTTCGATGTAGGTGTCGGTCTGGGGGAGGTAGGCCTCGGGCTGGTAGTAGTCGTAATAGGAAACGAAATATTCAACGCGGTTTTCGGGGAAGAACTGCCGGAACTCATTGGCCAGCTGGGCGGCAAGGGCCTTGTTGGGGGCAATGACGATCGTCGGCCGCTGTACGGCCTCGATGGTCCAGGCCATCGTTGCCGATTTACCCGATCCAGTGATGCCCAGCAGGGTCTGGAACTTGTCTCCTCGGTTGATCCCATTAGCCAGGTTGGCTATGGCCGCCGGCTGGTCCCCGGCGGGCTGAAACTCCGAATGGATCTTGAAGAGGGGCACGGAGAGATTGTACGGAGCGGCTGTGACAAAAAGATGCCGCCATCCGCGATCCGCCAAACCGTCACTGGATAATCGCCGCAGGATCGAGCGGATCGCGGATCGCGTCCTCTTGTGTCACAATCCCCCCATGGCGAATTTGAACGAAGGGGTTCTAAGGGATTTGCCTCTGTTCGATGGTCTCGAGCCGGGGGTTCTCGAGTTCATGGCTGAGAAGATGCAGGAGGTGTCGGTCCCTATCGGGGGCCACATCGTCAAGGCAGGCGATTTCGCCTACCGGTTCTTTGTGATCCTCGCAGGAAGCGCTGCCGTCAGTCGGGACGGGTCGGCGGTGGCAGGGCTGGCCAAGGGAGACATTTTCGGCGAGATGGCGCTTGTCGATGACACCCCGCGTAACGCCGACGTTGTGGCCACCACTCCAATGACCCTCCTGGCCCTCATGTCGTGGGACTTCCGCGAAGCTCTGGTCCGGTTTCCGGAGTTCAAACAGAGGGTCGAGCGGGTGATGGCCGAACGCGAATAGGCGTCGCAAGCACAACGCGAGTGAGAGCCGGATCGAATGGATCCGGCTCTCACTCTTTCCTGCCCGTCCCAGGCGGTCTTAGGCGGCCCCGGAGCTATCCGGGGCCCGGTTGTTCGATCGTTGCTTTCGCCTGGCGGGGCTGGGCCTGTCAGGGATCGAGTCGTGCCACCTGTCGTGCCAGGTCTTGCTGGACGCCAAACGGCTGGGGTTGGGATGGTTCCTTTTGATCTGGGGATACCGGTGCTCGGCAATGGCCTTCACGGACCGGTAGTTGTAGGTCTGCATGGTTTCTCCTCGGGACATGTCGGACGCGGTTTGTCCGACGACTTCTTCCGCTCTGTGAACAGCCGGCTGGGTCAGCCGAGGAGAAGATCCCCGGCGGCGGGCAGACCGGCGGTGCCCGCGGCGATGACACTGAATCGGGTCATGGCGATGAAGGTCGAAGCGACCATTTGGGGCACCTCCTTTCGTGCTGCTCGTCGTCTACGGGTACTTGTGGAAACCAAGTTATGCGGGGTGGCTCGGGCTCGTCAAGGTAATTAATGACCCTGTTGACGCGACCAGTCGACGATGACCTGATGGATCCGGTCGATCCCGTCGGTTAGCGCAGCCGGTCCTGGTTGGAGGATGATCGCCGAGTCGATTTCATGGATTTGGCCGGTGGCGACAGCCGGGACAGCGTCCCATCCGGATCGCCCGGGCACGGTGTCGGGGAGGAACTTCTTCCCGCACCACGATGCCAGCATCACGTCGGGCTTGCGATCAACCACTTGCTGGGGATCGGCGACGATTCTTCCTGTCGCCAGGGAACTTTCTGCTTTGTCAGCAAAGACATCGTTTCCGCCGGCCAGAGCGATGAGCTCCGACACCCATTTGATTCCGGTGATTAGGGGGTCGTTCCACTCCTCGAAGTAGACCCGCGGCCTGAGTGGCAGCCTTGAGGCGGCGTACTTGATCTCTTCGAGATGGTGCTCGAGCGACAGGGCATACGCCTCGGCACTGTCGGCGGCGCCGACCATGCCACCCAGCCGGCGCACATAGCCCAGGATGCCGTCGATGCTGCGATGGTTGCTGATCCAGACCTCCACACCGACCGCAATGAGTTGACGGGCGATGTCGGCCTGGATGTCAGAGAATCCGACGACGAGATCGGGCTCGAGGTCCATGATCTTGTCGATGCGTGCACTAGTGAATGCCGAGACCCTGGGCTTGTCTTTACGTGCCTGCGACGGCCGGACGGTGAACTGGGAGATCCCGACGATGCGATGCTCTTGACCGAGGGCATACAAGACCTCGGTGGGCTCTTCGGTCAGGCAGACGATCCGGGTCGGAAATCGCTCCAATCCAGCCGCCTATTTGCGTCTGATCAGAGTCAGCCCGTCGCCGATCGGGAGAATCAATGCTTCGACTCGGCCATCGCCGGCCACGGCTTTGTTAAACGTCCGTATCGCCACGGTGTCAGCACTCCGATCGGAAGGATCGAGCACCCTGCCCGACCAAAGCGTGTTGTCGACCGCGATCAGCCCGTCCGGTTCGAGTCGGTCGAGTGACATCTCAAAGTAGGCGGGGTAGTTCTCCTTGTCGGCGTCGATGAAGACAAAGTCAAAAGTCTCGCCATCGCTCATGTGCTCGAGCGAATCGATCGCCGGCCCGATCCTTAGTTCGATCAAGTGATCAAAGCCGGCTTCGGCCCAGTAGCGACGCGCCACCGAGGTGAACTTTTCGCTGATGTCCAGGCACAACACGCTCTCGGCGCCGCCATAGGCCATCATCAGGGAGGAGAAGCCGGTGAACGTACCGATCTCGAGTGCGTGCCGGGCCCCGGTCAGAGAGACGATGAGTTTGAGAAGCAGACCCTGCTCCGGACTGATCTGCATGCTCGACACCCTCCCCATCGCCGCGGTCTCCTCAATCAATCGCATCGCCAGCGGCGGCAGAGGAGACGAGTGATCGAGTAGGTAGCTCGCCAATTCGGGCGTGAGGGGCAGTGTCTTGCGCGACATCACCAAGCCGTACCGGATCTCAAAGGTCGGCTAGTTGGACGAGGAGGTCGGCCAGAGCGGCCGGATCTTGTTCTCCGCTCATCCTCAGGGCGACCTGGCCGCTGGAGTCGATGAGGACGTAGTACGGAAAGCCGCCTTGCCCGAAGGCATTGAAGGCGGTGCTCTCCGGGTCGTCGACGAGCGCGGGAAAGGTCCACCCCTCTCTCGCCAGCCACGATGACGGCGGCCAATTGGGCTGGGTCGGGCTGTAGCTGGTTGCTACCGAATAGATGTCGACAGTTTCGGGGAATCCGGTCTCCTCGGAGTAGCTCTGGAGAACCGGGACCTCGCGCTGGCAGTGCGAGCACCAGTGGGCAAGGAAGAGGATCAGCTTCGGGCGGCCGTCGTTGGTGATGGCGACTTCCTCCCCAGCAAAGCTCTCCCCGGTGACATTCGGAGCCACCAGACCGATCGCCGCATCTGAAGCAGGGTCGCCGCCAAAGGCAGGAAGCGAATTGCCAGAGATCGTGACCGTCGCGTCGAGGGGCATGCCGTCGGTGTTCTCGTCGGGCTGCGATAGGAGGATCGCAGCACCCAGAGCCACGACAACCACAAGCGCGACGCCGACATAGATACCGGTGCGGCTGGGTCTGGCGGTGGTCTTGCTCATACGACGCTCACAAGATAGGGCGGCGGCAGGGGCATCTGGTGTGGCCGGCGCTGCCCCATGGCTATCGAGACCTCCGAAGGGTGTGAGCTTCTCGCTTTCTATCAGCGAATAACCGAGCCATCGCCGGCAAATTTGGCGTGGGAGTCCCGGCTCTCACCAAATCTGTCGCAACGTTCCCGGTTTCCGGGAGTGACCCGCCAGGTTTCGAGTGGGCCGGGGAGCCACACGCCAAATTTCCGAGATCAGACCAATCGCCGGGAACTCTTACTTTCTGCTTTGGGCGCCTTCACCCGTCACCGCCCCGCAGCCAGCGCCGGTGGGTCAGGGAGAGGGCGGCGATGGCGAGGAAACCGCAGAGCGCCATAAAGGGAATCGTGACGAAGCCGAACTCCTCGACCCAGATGAAGCTGCAAGGGATGGTCGCTGAGCAGAAGTCGGAACCTGAGAAGCCGGGGATCTGTTCCACGGCGTAGTGATAGATCGAGACCAGTGAGCCGGCCAGCGCCCAAAGGGAGATGGCCCGGCTCCGGCGGGCCTGGGGGACGGCAAGGGCGATGGCGAGCGGATACATGAATCCACGCTGGACCCAGCAGAGGAGGCAGGGGATGAAATTGGCGACCTCGGAGAGGAACAGGCTGCCGAGGGTCGAGACCACTGCGACCGCCCAGGCGAGATTGGCGGCGACCGGTCCGATCTGCGGGACCAAAGAACTTCGGGGACCGATGATCAGGACTATCGCACCGGCCAGAGCGACCAAAGCAAGGATCGCAAAAAAGGTGACGACGACTGGAACCACGCCCGCCATTATCGACGGTCTCGGAGGGCCCTGGCACAGTTAGCGTGAAGGTCCATGGATGCCGCTGAGCGCCTGGAAGCGATCGCCGACGCCCTGTCGGTCGGGCGGGCAAAACGCCACATCTTCCTGTGCGCCGAGCAAAAGACTCCCAAGTGCGCTCCCTATGAGGAAACCGCCGAGGTCTGGAGGTACCTGAAGGCTCGCCTCAAGGAATTGAATCTGACGTCCGCTCCCACCGAGTGGGGCGGCAAGCCTGGCTTGGAGGCTTATCCGGTTGCACCGGGTCAAGGGTGCGTCCTTCGCACCAAGGCAGACTGCCTTCGCATCTGTGAGCAGGGCCCAATCGCCGTCGTATATCCAGAAGGGACCTGGTACCGGGATGTGACGAGTG
>DATLEZ010000111.1:0-4788 GCA_035525055.1 Acidimicrobiia bacterium
CGGCGCCGGCAAGACCACCCTCTTCAACATCGTCACGGGCTTCTACACCCCGGACGAGGGAACGATGATCTTCGACGGGCACAACATCGCCGGATTGAAACCCAATGCTCTGACCCGATTGGGTATGGCCCGCACCTTTCAGTCTGTTCGACTCTTCAACGCTATGACCGTCCTTGAGAACGCCATGGTCGGTCAGCACAGCCGGACCAAGTCGGGAGTCTGGGGAGCGTTGACCCGAACCGGAAGGACAATCAGGGAGGAGGAGAGGATCACCGAGAAGGCCCGTCAATCGCTGGCATTCTTCGATGACCGGCTTCTCCCCCGTCAGGACTCGCTGGCCTCTGATCTGGCTTACGCCGATCGTCGAAGGCTCGAGATTGCGCGGGCAATGGCCACCGAGCCGAAGCTGATGCTTCTCGACGAACCAGCAGCCGGCATGAACCCGGCCGAGAAAGAGAAACTCATTCGGCAAATCGGCAGACTTCGAGACGAGCAGGGTTATTCGATCATCCTCATTGAACACGACATGCCCGTTATCAAGAGTGTGTCGGACCGTGTGGTTGCTCTCGACCATGGAATCAAGATCGCTGAAGGCACCTACCAGGAAGTCTCGTCGAACCAACAGGTCATCGAGGCTTACCTGGGCAAAGCCGCGGCAGAACAGCAGGAGTTGCCTTCATGAGCGCCGATACGGTCCTCGAACTCGACCAGGTTGTGGCGGGTTATGGACCATCGGAGGTCTTACGGTCGATCAGCATCGAGGTCAACCGGGGCGAAACGGTCTGCTTGCTGGGTTCCAACGCCGCCGGCAAGAGCACCACGCTGCGGACCATCCTCGGGATGGTCCGGGCCCGATCCGGGCGGGTAATGCTCCGAGGAGAGCCCATCCACGAAATGTCAACGCCACAGATCGTGTCGAAGGGAATCACCATGGTTCCGGAGAACCGTCGACTGTTCGCAAAGATGACGGTTCGGGAGAACCTCGAGATCGGTGCCAATCTTCGCAATGACAAGCCCGAGATCCTCGGAGACATCGAGCGCATGTTCACGCTTTTCCCTCGCCTGAAGGAGCGGATCGCCCAGCGGGCCGGCACCCTCTCGGGTGGAGAGCAGCAAATGCTGGCGATAGGGCGAGCGTTGATGGCCCGTCCTTCCGTTCTGCTGATGGATGAGCCGTCGATGGGTTTGGCGCCGATCCTGGTCGAGCAGGTTTTCGAGACCATCCAGGAGATCAACAAAGAGGGCGTGACGATCTTCCTGGTCGAGCAGAACGCCAACGTTGCATTGTCGATTGCCGACCGCGGATATGTCCTGCAAACCGGTCGCATCGTGATGCATGACACCGCCAAGAACCTGCTGGCTAATCCGGAGCTATCGAAGGCGTACCTCGGAGAGCTGGAAGGCTGAGCGAGGAACGTTTTACGTTTTACGTTTTACGTTTTACGTTTTACGTTTTACGTTTTACGTTTTACGTTGAACGTAGAACGCTCTATCCGGGTTTGCCCACCTTCTCGACAACAGCGGGCGGCGTCGGCTCGGGAGGCTCTGGATCGATCCTGACAATGCCCTGTTCGGCCGTGTCGAAAAGCTTCTGCTGGCCGGCCGGATGACGGCGCCTGATCCCGGCGATGCGGTCTGGCGGGGGGGTCCGCTCGATCATTCGCTCGGATGCCTCGGTCCATGACTGTCCGAGAATCCGGGTCCTCCAGAGATGGCCCACGATGATCCGGATCGCCGCCGTGAGTGGCACCGCCACGAGGACGCCAAGCAGTCCCGCCAGCGAGCCACCGATGATCAGAGCGAGGACTATGACCATCGGCGACAACTGGACCCGGGTTCGCTGAACGAGCGGCGTGATCACGTGGTTGTCGACCTGCTGAATCAGAGTGAAGATGGCAACGGCTATTAGCGCCTTGGTGAGCGATCCGTCGAGGAGGGCGACGAGAGCGGCCAGCGCTCCGCCCACGACCGGCCCGGCGAAAGGCACCAGGTTGAGGATGCCGGACAGGATGCCAATGATCAGCCAAAACGGAACGTCGAGTATCCATAGACCCACCGACCCGGCCAGTCCGACGATCGCGGCGACCAGTAGCTGGCCCCGCACGAAGCTCCCCAAAGCGGTCACGACTTGACCGGCCACGAAGACCACCTCTTCGCCGTGCCTGGGGGGAGTGAGTTCGGTGGCCAGACCCTTGGTTTTCGGAAGGTCGATCAGCATGTACAGGGCCAGCAACGGCGCCAGCACCACCACCGCCAGGAGTTCGGCTACTCCCCTGATCAGGTCGCCACCAAATGAGCCGAAGTTGCCGATTACCTGCTGGATGGTTTCCTGGTTGGCCGGGTCCTGTATCCACGCCTGAATCGTTTCGAGAGTCGGGGGCGGTCCTATATCGAGGTTGAGCCGTTCCCCCGTCTCCTCGAGCCAGACCAGAATCGTGTCGTAGAGGTTCGGGAGCTCCTGGGCAAAGTCAGCAGTCTGTTGCTGCACGACCGGCACCAGCAGAAACCCAGCGGCGACCACCAACGCTGCCAGCGTCAAGAAGGCCAAGAAGGTCCCCACGATGCGTGGAACCCGCAAGCGTTGCAGGGCGCTGACCAGAGGGTTGAGGAGGAACACAAGGCCACCGGCGAAGACCAGCGGAAGCCAGATTATGCGAACGCTGTTGGCGATCTGGAGAAAGATCCAGATGAGGGCGACGGAGCCGAGTGAAACCCAGATGACGAGGGCGACCCGCCGGAGTCGATCGCTGGTTGCCTCACCCACCATTGCCGCGATTGTACCTAGCCCCCATTGATCACCACAGAACTCCCGGCCGCCGCCGAGATAACCCAACCTTCACCGTCCACGGGTGATCGGAAGCCATCGGCCGTCGTAACCCATCCATTCGGAACGTCGGCGCTCCCCACCACCCGTGCCGCCACATCGTCCGGAATCCGCAAGTCGAACTCGCCCCGAACGGCCATCGGCACCGGGTGGTCGGTCGGGCCGAGCGTCAGTTCCCCGTTTCCGTTCACCGAAACCGAACCGAGGTCGAGGCCGGTCAGGTCTCCCTCGAGCTCGCCGCCCAGGCTCAGGTTCCACTGAGTCCGAGGCGCGAGATCCAGAGTCCAGCCGACATAGCGAAACCACTCGGTGGGCCCGGCATCGCCTATCGAGACCGTAAGCCCGAAGGCAGTGGTGACTTCCTCGGCCCGGGCAATCCCGATCTGGCCTCCCAGGCGGATAAAGCCGACTCGATAGATAGTTCCTCGGTCATTGACTCGAACTTCAAGGACTCCGGGTGAATGGGCAGCAAGGGTGACATGATCGGGGAACTCCGTCGGTCCGATCAGATCGGCCGAGGAGGATGGCAGCGGTTCCAGGGCCGCGATATGAGCAGATACCGCCAAGGCGATCCAGGTGATGATCAAGAGGGGTGGCAGGGCACCCATCCGCCGGCGCCAGGCTTTCTTTATTGCGACGATCACCAGAGCCACCACCACCGGCAACAAGCCCGGCCACAGCGAGATCAAGTCGAGGGCCAGGCCGGGGGACAACACGTTGGCAGAAATGCCGATACCTCCGACGATGGGCAGCATTCCCGCCATAGCCCAGGCCCCTACCGGCCATCCGCTGACCGGGCGCTCCCAGGCGTCGCTCATCAGCTCTCGTACGACCCGCCCAGCACCACCACGATGTCGGCGCCCTCTTCATTTCCCGCGGTGTCTCGTTCGACCTGGGCATCGGGAAACTCGGCGGCAAGTTCAAACGCCTCAGCTTCGAAGCCTTCGGCATACAGGATCAGCGACTGCGACAAGACCGGTTCATAGTTGCCTGGTTCGAGTGTCTGATATCCCAGTTCCTCCAGACCCGAAGTGACTTCGGCGGCGAGCCCGGCGACCCCGACTCCATTCAGAACTACGACGACGACCTCGGAGGGGGCCCTACGGGCAACGGTCGTGCTCGTCGAGGTGGTTGTTGCGGTAGTGGTGGTCGTAGTTGTGATGGCGCGAGTGGTGGTCGTGAGGGGTGCCGCGGTCGTTGCCGTTGCGACCGTGGTGTCGGTAGTACCGCGACCATCGGTCGTTGACAGCGCCGAGAGACCCAGATACACGATGATCCCCACGGCAGCGATGCCCCCTAGCAGCGTGAGAAGATCACGATAGAAACTCGGCCCGGCAGGGGCTGCGTGCCGACCCGGCAAATCAGTTTCTCCCGGTGCCGGTCGCTCCGCAGGCCAGGGCGTTCTCGCGCATCCGCCGCAGACGGCGAACCGTCAACGGGTCATATCGGTGCGCCTCAGGGTCGTCGAGCAGGGTCACGAGAGCGCGGTAGTACTCGGCCGATGAGCAACCGAGGCTCTCCAAGATCATCTCGTCCTTAGGGCCAGGTAGTTGCCACCAACCGCGCTCAAAGTCCAGAAGCGCTCGCGAAAACTGATCCAACATCCCACGGAAGGGTATCGCCGGGGTCGTCCTACGCCGGGCATTTGACTCGGAAACGTCCCACGTCTCAAGTCTCAAGTCTCACGTCCCACGTCCCACGTCCCACGTCCCACGTCCCACGTCCCCAGGTTCGGGGTTCGAGGCTTGAGGCTTGAGGCTTGTAGGCCCCGCCTCCGGTGAGCCTCACGGAGATATCAACGATCCAATGCTGGAGCTGGCGGAGGTGTCCTGGTTCAGGACATTCCGGACTGATGTCTCAGGTCATGCCGGACTGGTCGCGACGCTTCCGGCATGTCGAAAGCGCGGCTGGTTATCACTGCTGTGGTCCTCGAGGGTCGCCCGGTTGGGGAGGTCGTCGAGCAG
>DATLEZ010000112.1:0-40548 GCA_035525055.1 Acidimicrobiia bacterium
CTTGGCGGCACCCACTCTCGGGCGCGACACGGAAAGGCTGCACGCCCAGGGGTGGCGCAACAGGACCTCGTGAGTCGAGATCGCACTCTGTCGGACGGCTGCCTTCCAGTCTCCTTCCGTGGCAGGCACCTCGACCTCGCCAGCAACGAGATCCACGATCCCATCGAGGATCTCGTCCTTGTTAGCCACATGGTTGTAGAGCGACATCGCCTCGACGCCGAGAGCCAGGCCGAGCTTGCGCATGCTCAGCGACTCGATACCGCCTTTATCGGCAAGGGTCATCGCAGCTCGCAGCACCCGCTCCCTCGTCAACGGGACTCGGGCACGGGGGCCCGAATCCATTTTCGTAGCCATCGATTCCTCTCGGCACACCGGTGATGGCGAGGAGCCATCACCGCTTGACAGGGTCTCTTTGGAAGTATAACTTACACCATATGCTTACAGTGTATGTACGATCAGTCTGTGTACGGAAACAGGTCAGAGGAACTCGATGAAGGCGATTGTGTTGAGCGAGTACGGCTCACCAGATGTTCTGACATTCGATGAGATCGACACTCCGGCCATCGACGACGACCAGGTACTGGTGCGAGTGCACGCAACTTCGGTCAACCCCGTCGACTGGCACGGCATGAGGGGCGAGCCCTACATCATGCGACTCGGCGAGGGCCTCACCAAGCCCACGACCACCGGCGTCGGTGCCGATCTGGCCGGCCGGGTGGAGGCAGTCGGCAAGGACGTGACAACTTTTCAACCCGGCGACGAAGTTTTCGGCGTGAGCATCAACACCTGCGCCGAATTTGTGAGGGTTTCCCAGGATGGAATCGCCCTGAAGCCGGTCAACCTGACCTTCGAGCAGGCGGCAGCGGGTGCCGGTCGCCGCCCTCACCGCCCTCCAGGGTCTTCGCGACAAAGCACAGATCCGGCCGGGTCAGAAGGTCCTGGTCAACGGAGCGGCCGGGGGAGTCGGCACTTTCGCTGTCCAGATCGCCAAGGTGTTCGGAGCAGAAGTGACGGGAGTCTGCAGCACTAGGAACGTCGAACTGGTCCGATCGATCGGCGCCGATGACGTCATCGACTACACCATTGACGACTTCGCCACGGGCGGGCGGCGTTACGACGTCGTGTTCGACGCGGTCGGCAAGCGATCGTTGGCGGACTGCAGGCGAGTCTTAAGCCTCAAGGGGACCCTCGTACTTGTCGGGGCGGCCGATGGCCGATGGGTTGGACCCCTGCTTCCTCCGCTGAAAGCGCTGTTGTTGTCGCGATTTGTAAGACAGAAGCTGATCTTCTTCATCTCCAAGCGGAGCCAGGCTGACCTTCTCTTCCTGAAGGACCTGATCGAGGCGGGAAAGTCACTCCCGTGATCGATCGCAGTTATCCGCTGAGTAGCGTCCCCGACGCTATCCGCTACCTCGAAGAAGGACACGCCCGGGGCAAAGTCGTTATCACGATCTGAGGCAGTGCGAGATGCCCCGCGACTCAAGCGGCAAATTAGCCGGTGAGGCTCGCTCCTCCTGTAGGGTCGATTCGAGAACGGAAGGATGCAGGTGGGTCAGCAGTACCACGCAGCGCAGCGGGCTTGGCAGGATCAATTCGATACTCGCCGCCTGGCCGACCGGCTGGCCGAGTCAACCTCAGACGTCATTGGCGAGTCATTCAAGAAGTTCATCGAAGAGCGCGACATGTTCTTTATCGCCACCTCCGACGCCGAGGGTTGGCCGGAGTGCTCTTACAAAGGAGGCGAACCGGGCTTCGTACGAGTCGTCGACCCGCACACGGTGGCGTTTCCGATGTACAACGGCAACGGTATGTTCCTGACGGCAGGCAACCTGGCGGTGAACCCCCGGGTCGGTCTCCTGTTCATCGACTTCGAAATCGGAACAAGGTTGAGAATGAGCGGTTACGCCTCGGTCGACCCCAATGACCCTCTCATCAGTGGTTATAGCCGAGCCCAGTTTGTGGTCCGCGTCCGAGCCCGCGAGGTTTTCGCCAACTGCCGGCGGTACGTCCATCACTACTCGCTCGTTGAGCGATCACGGTTCGTTCCCACCGGTGATGTCGACCCTCCCGTGCCGGACTGGAAGCTCGACGAGTGGTTCGCCGGGACGCTGCCCCACGACGACCCGGCCCTGGATCCTGCCCACCCCAGCGCCCCCTCGATACCGGTGTTCTGAGCAGAGATCCCCTTCTTGTGACGGTTCGCCTACCGCCTAGGTGGTGAACCGTCACAAGAAGGGCGTTCTTACAATCGGTTTCACCTTGCCTGTAGTCAATTACGCCCGGAGCGGTGACGTCAATATTGCCTATCAGGTGACGGGCGAAGGTTCCCGTGACCTCGTGTACGTGCCTGGTTGGGTCTCCAACATCGAGGTGATGTGGGAGGACCCCGGGTTGGCTCGCTTCCTCCGCAGGCCTGCCTCCTTTGCGCGAGTGATCATCTTTGACAAGCGAGGCACGGGACTGTCCGATGCGGTCGCGGTCGATGGGTTGCCCACTCTCGAAGTACGAATGGACGACCTCAGGGCGGTCATGGACGCCGCGGGGTCCCAGCGGGCAACGCTCTTCGGCCACTCCGAGGGCGGGAACATGTGTGTCCTGTTCGCCGCGACCTATCCCGACCGAACCGACGGGCTGATACTCACCGGCAGCTACGCCAGGCGGATCTGGTCTCCCGACTATCCGTGGGCCCCCACGCCGGAGAAGCGTGCTGCCGATATAGAAGACACCGAGCGGTCCTGGGGCGACCCCGGCTTGATCGATTACTACGCACCCAGCCGTGCCAATGACCCGGCATTCCGAGAATGGGTGCAGCGATACCTGCGCCTCTCGGCGAGTCCCCGGGCAGCAGCCGAGATGATGAGAATGAACACTGAAATAGACGTGACGACCGTGCTGCCGTCGATCCGGGTCCCGACCCTCTTGCTCTATCGGGTAGACGATCAGGACGTCAAAGTCGAAGAGGGTCGCTACATCGCCTCCAAGATCCCTGGTGCGAAGCTGGTCGAGTTGCCCGGCGCCGACCACTTCTTCTGGGCTGGCGACCCAGAGCCGCTCCTCCAGGAGATAGAGGAGTTCGTTACCGGACAGCGAACCACTGCTGATCACGACCGCGTGCTGGCAACTATTCTCTTCACCGACATCGTCGGATCCACCCGGAAGGCGGCGGACCTCGGAGATCAGGCCTGGCGCGACCTCCTGGCGCGTCACAACGCGGCGATCCGCCAAGAGCTGGCGCGATGGCGGGGGAGAGAGGTCGGTAGCGCCGGCGATGGGTTCCTTGCCACCTTCGACGGGCCCGCCCGGGCGATTCGGTGCGCGGAGGCATCCGCTAGAGCCGTCGGGCCGCTGGGCATCGAGCTCCGTTGCGGGCTCCACACCGGTGAGATCGAGATTGTCGACTCGGACGTGGCCGGACTCGCTGTTCATATCGGAGCCCGGATCGCCGCGTTGGCAGGTCCGGGTGAGGTCCTCGTTTCCCGGACTGTCAAGGACCTCGTCGCCGGCGCAGGCTTCCAGTTCACATCCCGCGGCCTCCATTCGCTCAAAGGCGTCCCGGAGGAGTGGGACGTCTACGCCCTCGCCTGAGGCTCGGTTTGCAGCGACGAAGGAGAGGTCATCATTGGTCCGATGCCCGCGGTCTCGGGTGCCGGGCGGAAATGGCCTCGAGGCGTCGGCGGGTTGCCGGAGTGATCTGAGGATCTGTTGTGCTCGTCCACGTTCGAGTCTCCTCAGCTGTGGTGGTGAAGAATCCGTCGAGGTCCGCGAGAAGTCGCGTCGTAATTTCGAGCACGAGCGCAATGACGTGAAGTCGTTCCGGGTATTGGGTTCGCCCCATGTATTCCAAACGGCCTTGGCTCGGCCCTCCCACGTCTTGCTCCAGCATGCTGAGAGGGCCACCGTCTCTGAGGTATTCGTCGACGATGCCGACCATCTCCCCGAGCATTTCTCGGGCCGATTCGGCGGTGGCTTCCAATGATGCGGTGAGGTCGGCGGTGTTGCCCTGATCTGCGTAGAAGAGTCGCAACACACCTTCGATCTCGAAGTGAGGCTCCTCAGGCTCGGACGCAAGCCAGTCGCTGAGTGCCTTGCGCCCGCTCTGCGTGATGGTGTAACGCTTGCGGGTCCGTTGACCGGACGGCTCATCGGCAACCGTCGCCCATCCCAAGCTGACGAGACGTTTCTGCTCCCGATAGAGATGACCTTCCGATGACGACCATACGTACCGGAGGCTCCTGCGCAGCTGATGCGTCAGCTCATAGCCACTCCATGACCTGACGGCCAGCAGGCCGAGAAGGCCGAAGGTCGTGGGAGAAACTTTACTAATCACGTTCCAACACTACTCGCATTGTGAGTAGAATTTGGTTCGTGACCATGCAAGCGGAGACGAAGCCTCGTGTCCCGGATGAGAGGAGCCAACCATGGGCGTAGGGACGCTTCGATGTGTTGTGATCAACGTCACCGACTTGCAAGTCGCCTACAAGTTCTGGGGCACCGTCGCCGGCCTCGAGGTCATCGGCTCCGAGACAGGTTGGTACGACTGGCTCGGATATCTGGGCACCAAGGACCCCTGGAAGCACGAAATCATTCTTCAACGCGTCGACACCTCCCCGCTGGAGATCCAGGCACCCAACCCGGAGAAGCCGAACCAGATGCACATTGACATCACCCCGAATGACGGGATCGACAAGGCGATCATGCGGATCGTTGAACTGGGTGGCAGAGTCAAGAAGGCACCAAGCCTCTTTCCGCGACCTCGATCACACGGCGATCACCGACCACTCATCGACTGGGCGGTTATGCAAGATCCATTCGGCAACGAGTTCTGCCTAGTCGATGAGCTAACACTCGAACAGTCACATGCAGCCATGGCAGCCGTCGACGCAACAACGGATCCCGAATGGAGAACCGCTGCTGGAGTGACTGGAGACCGGAGCTCGTCGACCCGTGGTTAGAGACGGACTGAGGACGAGCCAGTGCAGGGCTGACGAGCCGATGGCAGTCCCTTGACCGATCAACCCGGGTTTGAGGCCCTGTCGAGACCCAACACCAGGCCATTGGGATAGATTCACGAGCGTGAGCGTCAACGGGTGGGTGACTGCGATCAGTTTGTTCCTGGTTGCAGCTTGTGCGGCGCCGGACACTTTGTCAGTACAGACGATTCCAACCTCTACGACCGCCCCGGTGGCACCGGCGACCGTGCCGACCACTGCGGCTGCTACTACGACGACGGGCCATCCGGTTTGGACGATTCACAGCCGTGAAGCAACCGAGGGGTTCGGCGTCTACGACGGACGCGCTGCCGCGCAGACGAAGCTCTTCGATCTAGATGGCCGCCTGGTGGCGGAGTATCCGGGCGACCTGTACCTGGGCGACGCCGGTCGCGTGTACTACTGGTTCCTCGAGAGCCCGGGTTTGTGGCGAGAGAACGATCCCAACTTCATTCCAGGAGTTGGATGCCAGCCTCCGTTCCCCGGTTTCGACCCGGCCGGACCCTTCCTGGCGGTGTGTGGTGACCCACCCCAGTCGATAGTCATGGTCGATCCGGTAACCGGCGAAATCCTTGAGCAACTGTCGGGCCCAACGGCGCTCGACGATCCGATCTGGCGGGTCAGGTGGGCCACAACCGGACCCGAAGGCGAAGTGATCGCTCAGGTTGGTTTCGAATGCGAAGTGCCCGTGGTCCATGTTCTCGAGAACGGAGTGCTCAGGCCCATGTTGCCTTCGGATGAGGGCAACAACTTCAACTCGATCCACATGGGATGGACCTCCGAGGGGGACGCCTTGATCCAGCTCCTAGGTTCCGCCTGCGGCTTCGGTCCCCGTCCGGGAGTGGCAAGGTTGACCGACGACAGTGCCCTGATCCAACTGTGGGAAGGAGAGGGTGCCGCGTTCCGATGGCAGTCTGCCCTTCCCGCCACCCATCCCAACGACAACGTACGGGAGCGGAGACTCTTCGCGGCGTTGGCATCACTCGGTTTGGAAGGCTGCTGTGGCGAGCCAGCCCACGGCAGCCCCAACGCGTCGACAGGGATGACCTGGGAGGGTGTCGACTACTACATCGGAGCGGCCGATCTGGCCACGACCGAACCGATCTCCGATCCCATCCGCCGCTACAAGGTCGACCGGGTGGACGTGTTGGTGGCAACCAACGAGCCCGTTGAGCGTCATGTGTTTGCCTGCGGTGACACGGTCTACTCGGTAGCCAACTGGCTTGACGGCACAACGGTGCCGGAGGCCGCGATTGAAGCCTTGATTGGCGCCCTCGGTTGCAATGGATGACGGCTAAAGCCGGATCGACTAGTCGTTGGATACACCCAGGCAGAAGCTCCGCACTTCGGCATTGGTGTGCCACCGTGATCGGTGACCGGGCGTCTGCTTCACCCCCAAATCAAGAGGGTCGGGGCCTTGATGTTTGAGAGGAGACCGCGAGTATCGGTATCGGCGGGCGACCTGGCCATCAGCCGAAAACCGGCCGGATGGAGTTCGGACATCATCCTCGCCGCCTCTTCCTGGGCCTCCCGCGTCACCGCTGCGCTGAACATTCCCGCAGGTACCTGGACAGGAATTCCTCGGACGGCAATGTGGAATCTCGAAGGCACGCTTCCAGGCGTTCCTGTGAGATCGGCTCTGGGAGCGAGCCTTTCCAGCCGGCATAGGTGTGTCCGCCAGAATCAGCGAGAGCACCCGACGCGGATAACGGCGGTAGAACTCCTGGGCGAGGATCCCTCCCCAGGACAGACCGAGGATTTGGGCCTTCTCGACCTTGATGGCGGCAAGGAATGCGTCGAGGCAATCCGCCCAGTCTGAGATCCCGAAAGTATCGGGCGGATCGGATGACTGACCGGCACCGGGCGCATCCCATGCGACGACGGTGAACTGGTCGGAGAGAGCTTCGATCTGCGTCCTCCAGGCCCGTGAGTCATAGGAGAATCCGTGCAAAAGAACAAGCGCCGGCCCGTGACCGGCTTGCTGGTAGCTCACCGAAAGACCCTCTAACTCGACAGCCGCCTTCGCACCTGTCGGACCCACCGCCATCTCCAATTCGATCCTCGTCAGCCTGTACCCGCCCATTTCAAGACACGCATGGCCCGCAGTGTGTTCCAGAGGCTGGGGAAGCCGTCAGGTCCTTCCATCTCGAAGTGGGTCGGACCCTGGTGCGTGTTCTCAAGCGCCCACCGGCCCGCGGCATCTCGTTTGGTTGTGACCAGATCGATCGCCTCGGCGCACCGATCGTCGAGGGCGGCGCCGGTCGATCGGAAGTAGTCAAGCCCGCGGAGGACGTCGTAGTACCAGCGGGTCGGGAACGAGAACATCGTGAATCTCGGGTCGATGATCTGCCCTGTCGAGCGGGCACGGATTAGACCTCTTTCGAGCAGGTACTCCTCGCTCCTCGAGCGAGCGGCCACCACGTCCGCCGAGGATCCACCCGCGCGTTCCCACGCCGCCAGGCCCTCGAGCACACATATCGTCGTGTTGAACGATGTCACCGTCGCTCCGTACTCTGCCCAGCAGTTCCAACCCCCGTCGTCGAGTTGCTCGCCTAGGAGGCGATAAACGATTCCGTCATCGGCCTCGCCGAAGTAGGCACCGTTCGCAGGCGCGATGCCATTGATGCATGGCTCCGTCTCGCCCTCGAAGTAGAGGGCGCCGTTCGCGTCCCACCGGACGTTCTCACGAACGAGTGAGATGGCCCGGCGTGCCTCAGTGCTTTCCGGGTCCAGACCGAAGTCACCAAGGAGTTGAAGGGAGAAGTGTGTCCCCGTCCACGCGTCGAAGAATGGTTTCGATTCATCTACCCAACCCGGCCGATAGGTTCCGCCGTCCCATCTGCCGTCGCCGTCCTGGAGCGCGAGTAGCTGTGCGCCCCAGCCCTCGACTGCGACGCGTGCACGCTCGGCGATCACGACGTCCTTTGGCTCGCCAGTCAGATCGCGCATCACCTGCCAACGAATAACCGGGTCGGAATCCAACAACCACTCCACGACTGGCACTTGTTCAGACATCATCTCTCAAATCGCATCTCGCGGGTCAATGTACGGGATGGGAGCTCCGGTCCCTCATCCTTCGCTCAACGGCCGTCTGGTCAGCGGGCCGACAAGTATTTCATCGCCACGGCCCGCCTTCAACATCGAGATCAAATGGGCGAGATCGCGGCGAGCGCCGTCAAGTTCTTCTCCCTTCTCCCAGTCGAACTCACGGCCGAGGAAGGGCCAGTTCTCGCCCAGAGGCCAGCGACCGATCTGTCGACCGAGGGCGTCGATCTGAAGCAACATCTCCTCGATATCGGGAGGAAACGGATGCTCACCGTGTATCACCAGGTCGGTAAGCGGGTTGTCTCCGTGTTTCCGTTCACCTTGCTACCTCTTGTCTGACCTCGGCTACGAAGCCAACGCCTTCACCATCGTCTCGTCGACTTCGACTCCGAGACCGGGGCCGCTCGGTATGTTGAACACACCGTCGCTCATACGGATCGGTGATTGCGTCACGTCGGCGGCATTGCCCTGGTTGCCCGTGCTGCATCCAAAGCGGAGGTCGCTGATCGCCGCAGCGCAATGAAGGTTGGCGGCGGCGGCGATGCTCGATTCGGCGATCTTTCCCGCGAGGTTGATTTCGAGGCCAACGGTGTCGCACACCACCGCACCGCGCATGACCCCGCTGATCCCACCGAGCTTGATCAGCTTGAGGCTGACGCCGGCAACGGCAGTAGGGCCAAACGCGGCGATGTCTTGCAGCGAATGGGCGCTCTCGTCGGCACAGATCGGGATGTGGCTGGTGGCGGCAACTCTGGCGAGGGCCACGCGGTCGCGGGTGGGCTGCTCGATGTACCGGACCGGTAGGCCCTCGATAGCCCTCAGGAACCGCAACGATTCGTGCTCTCCCCAGCCGGCATTGACATCTCCGCAGATGACCACGTCGCTGGCTGCAGCAGCGATGGTGGTCAGGGTCTTGACTTCCACCAGGCCCTCTCCGATCCCCAGCTTCACCTTGAACCAGCGATAGCCCGACTCGTACTTGGCTTCGAAGGTGGCGAGATCGGAGTCGGGATCGCCGCTGCCGACCAGAGTCAGGGCCGGGACCTGCTGCCGGACGGCCCCACCAAGGAGGGCGTGGATGGGAAGCCCACTCGCCTTGCCAGCGATGTCATGCAACGCAATGTCGAGCGCCCCGATCGCAGTGGTGTTCTCAAAGACCCGCTGGCCGAGAGAGAGCCAGTGCTGAGTGCGGGCCAGTGGGTCTTTGCCCACCAGACTCGAGCCGAGGGCGTCGATCGAGGCCTTGATTCTTCCCTGGTTCTCACCGGTGAGATCGAAGGCCTCCACCCCCTCGCCCCAACCAACGATTCCCTCGTCGGTCGACACTTTCACCAGGACGTTGTTCGACTTCGTGATCGTGACGTGTGACATCTGCACGGGCGTCGCCAGGGGAATCCCGACGGGAAAAGTCTCGACCGAAGTGATGCGCACCGAATCTCCTCAATCCAACGAGTCAACTCGAAGACTACAAACCAGGACTGGGCTCAGGCTCGGCGGAACTTTGCGATGGCCTCTTCGGTGAACTCGACCCCGTGCCCGGGCACATCGGGCACCTCGATCGCTCCGTTGACCACTGGAAATCGGCGGGTCAGAAGGTCGGCCGGAATTAGCTCGGCGTACTCAGGCAAATATCCGGAAGGCGACGCTCCCACCAGGCTGATCGATAGCTCCGGCCAGAGATGGCTCGAGAGGGCCAACCGATAGGAGTCGGCCAGACTCGCGATCTTCCGGAACTCGGTTATCCCCCCGCACCGAGTCACATCGGGCTGTAGGTATGAGGCGGCCCGGAGGTCGCATATCTCCCGGAAGCCCCATCGGAAGTAGGCGTTCTCGCCGGCCGCCACCGGAACCGAGCTGGCAGCCGCTACCTCACCGAGGTCGTCGACCGAGTCGGCTAGCACCGGCTCCTCGATCCAGGCAACGCCGTAGTCGGCCAGCATGAGGGAGGCTGCGACCGCCTCGCGGACGGTGAACTGCTGATTGGCGTCGGCGAAAAGTGTGAAATTCTCTCCCATGGCATTCCGCAGCAGAGCGGTTCGTTCATGATCGCGACCGGCCCCGATCTTGTACTTGAAAGCGGTGATGCCCTGGGCGGCGAACGCTTCGCACTCGGCGACCATCTCCGTGTCGGTCAGGTTGAGCCAACCACCGCTCCCGTACACCGGCACTGTCGTGCGGAAACCGCCGAGCAGCCGATGCAGGGGGAGCCCGGCGCTCTTGGCAAGGACGTCCCAGCAAGCGATGTCGACTGCTGAAAGAGCCCATACTCCGAGACCACCCCGCATCCGGGCCTTGTTGGAACCCCACATTCGTTGCCAAAGGGCTTCGGGAGCCAGGGCATCCTGGCCGATCGCTAGCGGAGCAAGCTCCTGCTCGATGTACGGAACGATGGCCGCACTGGCCGCTCCACCGAGGCCGAGGTTGAAACCGAATCCGGTCGGCCCATCCTTGGTCTGCATCAACACCGTCACACAGTCGACATGGGTGTATCGGCCGAGAGCGCTCGCGATCGGCTTCGCCAGCGGAATGGGCATGGCGATGGCCTCGATCGACGCGATGGCCAGCTCGGGCACGGGTTCCTCCTCTTGCGTTTCGTGGATTCGGGGCCGGGATGGTATCGGTGCGATGCCAGGGTGTGATCTGATGATGCTTCTGATACCGTCGCCGGAGATCGAGAGAGAAGGGCTTTCGGTGGTGGACGGAGCGTGGCGACCAGGGCGCCCGGTGGTATTGATCGCCGGCACCCCGTCGGGAGGGGGTCAGGATCGGGCCGCTCGCGCTCTCGCGGCCTCGATGGGTTCGCTCCTCGGCGTGATGATCGCAGTCGTCAACGTTCCTGGCCGGGGAGGCGGCAACGGATGGGATCGGCTAGCTGGGGCGCCGCGAGATTCGCACCTTCTTTCGATCAGCTCACCGACTTTGATCACCAACCGATTGGTCGGAGCCGCTGACATCGATCATCGAAGCCTGACCGCACTGGCACTGCTTTGCACGGAGCACCTGGCGTTCGCTGTAGCCGAGGGCTCCTCGATCACGGATGGTTCCGACCTGATCGCGCGTTTGCTGTCGAAGGAGGGGCTCGTCACTGCATTTGCCACCGCAGTCGGCAACATGAATCACATTGCGCTGGCCCGTCTGGCTGCCCATGCCGGCGGTGGTGGCACCTCGCTACGGACCAGAGTTTTCGACTCGGCGCCAGAAGCGGTGACGGACCTCGTCATCGGCAACTCCGATCTTGCGGTCGTGTCGGCCGCAAGCGTGGTGAACGAGGTGGAGAAGGGGCTGGTTCGGCTGGTGGCGGTGTCATCTCCGGTCCGGCTGGGAGGATCGTTGAGACTGGCGCCGACCTGGGAGGAGATGGGTGTCCCGTGCACAATCGGAACATGGCGAGGGGTGGTGGCCCCACCGGGCCTGACATCCGAGCAAATTGAAAACTGGGAGCGGGCGATCCTCGCCGCGACTGCGGGCGGCGAGTGGAAAGCGGCTCTCCATCGGTACCTTTGGACGCCGTCGGTGCTCGGGGCGGGAGCTACCCGCGCCTTCCACACCGAACAGGCCGACCTGTTGTCCCTTGCTTTGACAGACCTCGGGATGGTGGCGGTCGCCCGTGGCTGAGATCGTGCTGACGATGGGTGTTCCGCATACCCCTCTCCTCTGGAGAGCGCTGCGAGAGCCTGTCCCCTCCGATCTCGCGGGTGTCGCAGCGAACTTCTCCAGGTTCAGGTCGTTGCTCACTACTGCGCGTCCTGACGTCCTGGTTGTCGTGGCGTCGGATCATCTTCGGTCGATTGTGACCTCGAACATGCCTGCCTTTTTGATCGGCAAGGCCACCGAGATCAGGGGAGCTCTGCCCAGCGAGCAACGCGCCTTCGGGCTTCCGGCCTCGATAGTTCCAGGTCATCCCGACCTGGCCGCTCATCTCCTGGGTGGCCGCCAGCTCCCCGCCGGCTTCGACTTTTCCTTCTCCGACGAGCCCTGGCTTGACCATTCCTTCATGATTCCGTTGCTCTACCTGACACCGGGACTCGACATTCCGATCGTGCCCATCCACACCAACACCAACGCTCCTCCGATCCCTCTGGCAACTCGTTTCCGCGCCCTCGGGTCATATTTGCGCGAGGCGATCGCCGCCTTGGCCGTCCCCCTTCGGGTGGCGGTCATTGGGACCGGTCACCTGTCCTTCGAGCTAGGAGGGCCGCGACAGTTCTCAGGCACGAGCCTTGATCCGGAGTTCGATGACCTCGTGTTGGATTGCTTCAGGCAAGGTGATGTCGTGCGCCTGCTCGAAGTCGCCACCTATGACCGGATGCTCGCCGCAGGGAACCTGACTTTTCAATTCCTCAACTTCATCACATGCCTGTCGGCCAGCGGCGAGACCGCTGCTACGACGGTCGAAGCGACTCCGTCTCGGTTTGGCAGTGAGCCCTTCCTGGCTTGGAGCAGTGACCGATGAGCAAGTACATGATCAACAAGCTTCTTTGGGAAGTTGAGGCCAGCGAAGAATCTCTAAGTGCTTTTGTCGACGACTCCCGCGGTTTCATCGATCGGTGGGAGAGCACCGAGCCGCTGCCGCCGTACCCGTCCGGGGGGACTCTCACCTCCGAGGAGCGGATCGCGTTCGAATCCTGGGATTACGCGTCGCTGTACCGCATGGGCGCTCATCCGTTTCTCCTCTGGCAGTTTGCCCGGGCGGTGTGGGTTCCGAACCGTATGGAAGCGCACGAGTTCATAGCTGCCTATCGAATCGGAGTGGCCGAGCACGGCCACCCCGATTTTGCCACCTGACGTCGATCAGGTGGTGAGGACCCGGATCGGCGTCCCTGCCTGCCAGGCCGCGATGTCTTCCACTGCCTCCGAGTAGAACACCCGGTAAGTGGCATCGGTGACGTAGCCGATGTGGGGGGTCGCCAGAATCTTGTGGTGGGTTCGCAGGCGGTCGTCGGGCGGAAGCGGTTCAACGTCGAACACGTCGATTCCGGCTCCGGCCAGAGCGCCCGAGTCGAGCGCGGCAAGTAAAGCGGCGGTGTCAACAATCTCACCACGGGAGGTGTTGATGAGATACGCAGTCGGCTTCATCTTGTCGAGATCGGCCTCTCCGATAAGACCCCGGGTCCGATCGCTAAGTCTCAGATGAATGGATACGAAGTCTGACTCGGCGAGGAGGGTTTCCTTGTCCACCAATCGTGCGCCAACCTCCTCTGCGCGCTCGGGGAGTAGGTTCTGACTCCAGGCGATCACGTCCATTCCGAACGCACTCCCATAGCGGGCCACTTTGGCTCCCAGCTTCCCGAGGCCGACCACTCCGAGAGTCGAGCTCCGAAGGTCGCGGCCAATCCTTTTCTGCCAGCCACCCTCCGCAACGGACCCGGCCTCCAAGATCAGGTTTCGGCTCAAGGCGAGCACCATTCCGAAGGCAAGTTCGGCGGTGGCAACGCCCGGCGAGTTGGTGCCGGACACGTTTATGCCCAGGTCGGTGGCGGCTTTGACATCGATCGAGGCGTTTCTCATCCCGGTCGTCACCAGCAAGCGGAGGTTGGGAAGGAGCGCTAGGAGCGGGCGCTGAAACGGAGTTCGTTCTCGCATGGCAACGATGACGTCGAATCCCACGAGTCGGGCAATCAAGGCTTCGTCGTCGGCGAGATGATCCGGGAAGAAGGTCACTTCCGCTGCGAGGTTGCCCCAGTCGGCATAAGAGGCAGCTATCTCCTGGTAGTCGTCAAGCACCGCCACCCGCATCACACTCTCCTCGCGTTCCGGTCTCACCTTCGGCTGTCTCCTACGATCAGAGCAGTTCCAATCGGGAGAGTAAGCAGGTGGATCTTGGCATCAGCGGGCGCAAGGCATTGCTCACGGCTTCGAGCCGTGGTCTGGGGCGGGCT
Organism: Acidimicrobiia bacterium; assembly: GCA_035525055.1. Lineage (GTDB taxonomy): Bacteria > Actinomycetota > Acidimicrobiia > Spongiisociales > ZC4RG35 > DATEEG01. The sequence goes on from DATLEZ010000112.1 coordinate 13,913, forward strand.
TGTGCGGTGGCGCTCGCCGGTGAAGGCGTCAACGTAACCATCAACGGTCTCAACGGGGAGAATCTGGCCCGAACCGCCGGAGAGATTCGCTCGCTCACCAGCGTTGAGGTCTTGACAGTGGTGGCAGACATCAACACCGCCGAAGGACGCCAGCAACTGCTGGAGGTGTGCCCCGATCCCGACATCCTCGTGAACAACAACTGGGGTCCGCCGCCTGGTCGATGGGAGGACTTCGAGTACGGGGACTGGCTGCAAGCAGTGGAGTCGAACATGCTGGCTCCGATCATGATGATCAAGGGAGTGATTGACGGCATGAAGGCCCGCCGGTTCGGTCGCATCGTCAACATCACATCGCAGATGGTGAAGTCGCCCTTCGGGGTGATGGGGCTCTCGGCCGGCGCCCGGACCGGCCTTACAGCCGCCGCCAAGGTCCTCTCGAGAGAGGTCGCCGAGTTCAATGTCACCATCAACAACCTCTTGCCAGAGCGGATCGATACCGAGCGCCAGGTCTATATGGCACGAAAGCGGGCCGAGTCGGCGGGGATCACCTACGAGGAGGCTCGCCGGGAGATCGTCGACAGCATCGCCGCCAAGCGGATGGGCCGTCCCGAGGAGTTCGGAGCCGCCTGTGCGTTCTTTTGTAGTGAGCAGGCGAGCTACATCTCGGGTCAGAATCTTCAACTTGACGGTGGCACGTACCGCGGCGTGTTCTGATCGCGGCGTGTTCTGGTCGACTGGGCGCGCGTCTACCGTGCCTTTTCGCCATTCCGAGGAGGTTCCATGACGCGCTACGCAATCAAGACCCCGCCCCATCACGGTCAATGGGGCGAGTATCTCGACATCTGGCGAGAGGCCGATCAGATCGAGACCTTCGAGTCGGCCTGGAACTTCGACCACTTCTACCCGACTTCGGAACCATTCGATGGTCCATGTCTCGAGGGCTGGACGATGCTCGCCGCGCTCGCGCAAGCGACGTCGCGTCTCCAGCTTGGATGCATGGTGAGCGCCGTTCCCTACCGGCATCCGGCGGTGATCGCCAACATGGCCGCCACGATCGACGTCATCAGTGGCGGTCGGTTCGTACTGGGATTGGGTGCGGGATGGCACGAAATCGAGTCGGCCGCCTACGGCCTGCCTCTCGGCACGATGAAGGGGCGGATGGACCGCTTCGAGGAGGGCGTCGAGGTGGTGCTGTCTCTGTTGACCAAGGATGAGACCACGTTCCAGGGCAAGTACTACCAACTGGCCAACGCTCGCTGCGAGCCGAAGGGCCCGCAACAACCGCCACCGCTGGTGATCGGAGGCGTCGGGAAGCGTCGCACACTCCGGGTGGTGGCGCGATATGCCCAGATGTGGGACTCGCTCTTCGTTCCCCCGGCGGAATGGCCGGCGCTGCACCAGGTTCTGGTGGAACATTGCGAGGAGGTCGGTCGGAACTCTTCCGAGATCACCTCTGTCACCCACGTCAAATTCACCGGTGGCGACGATCCCAAACAACTGGCGGAGAAGGCTGCCGCCTACGGCGAGGCGGGAGTCGACCTGGTCGTATTCTCGATGTTCGCCCCCCTGACCGCGGCAAGCCTGGAGCCGTTGGCCGCGGCGTTGCACTAGCCGAGGTCGCTCAGCCTCCCTCGGGCCCGCTTTCGTAGGCGTCGTCTGAAACTGGCCGGGTGTCCCAGACGGTGGCGCCGCCGGTGGTCAGCGACAGGTGCATCATGTACGAAGTTGGTGAGGCTCCGTGCCAGTGCATTTCACCGGGCGGGGCGAACACCACATCCCCCGGGCTGATCTCAACGACGTCACCATTGGCGGTGCCGACGCGGCCCGCTCCGGAAGTCACGTACAAGACCTGGCCCTCGGGATGGGAGTGCCAGTAGGTGCGAGCACCCGGTTCGAACATCACTGCGAGGGCGGTAAGGCTCCTATCCGAGTCTCTCGAGAGGGGGCTGGACCACACCGTCCCGGTGAAAGTCGTGGCCGGATTCCGGTTCCATTGCAGTCGCTCCGCCGGGGTGTGATCCATCAACTCTCCTTGGCCTGTTTGATCGCCTGGTGGGGCGAGACTATCCGCCGACCGGCCATAGGCTTGGGTGATGTTGTCGCGCCGCGTGGCATCTCCTTTGCTGGTCGTACTGCTTGTGATCGGAGGCTGCACGGCAACGCCGGCGGGTCCCTCGCCATTGATCGGCGATCCGTCCGGCCTCGAGGCCCTTCCCGGCGATCTTCTCGTGCTTGGTGAAGACGGCGGCATCTTTGTCGTTCGTCCGGATGGGACCGATCGTCGGGACCTGGCGGTCGCCAAAATGATCTCGGCGAGTGGCTCACCTTTCTCGTGACGGCCCGATGGAGCCGAGGAGAACCGAACTGGAATTCCATTTCCCGCCGATTACATGGCCTGGGATCCAACTGGATCCCGACTCGCTATCAGCGGTAATGACGGCGACGGCAGTCTGAAGCTCATTGTGTTGGTGCCGGGGGATGCTCTCGAGGTGATCGATGAGGGTGCGCCGATGTTGGATCGACTGGCACCCCAGCGGCTCCGAATTGCTGGTGCATGTCGAGGCTCGGTTTGAGTCAATCTCGATCGAGGGAGGTTTCCGGCGTCCGATCGCGGTCGCTGGCGATTTCCGGGTCGGGATTCATGCGGGCGATGGGCTGGTATTCGCCACCGCTAGCGACGTCGGGGAGGTGCTGGTTGTCGGCGACCTCGAAGGTTCGGTCCAGACCGAACTGTTGCGGGTGGGGGACCCGACCGCCTTCGTGGTGGATTCATCTGGAACGCGTCTGGCGGTCATGTCGACTCCTTCGGCGTCAACTCTTGCGCTGTCGGAACTCGAGCCTGGTCCGATCCAGGTGCTCGATCCCAACCGGCTCGTGGTCATCGACCTGAATGACACCGAGGTCACCGAGGTGGCGCTGGCCAGAGCGGTGGCATGGTTCTGGAGTCCCGCCGGCGATCGGCTCCTCTACAGCACCCAAGTCGAGGTCGACGGAGCAACGCGATTGCAGTGGCACACCTGGGACGGGTCGAAGTCGACCAGCTATCGGACGTTTCTCCCCACCGGCGTCTTCGGCCGCGACTACCTCGCCTTCTTCGATCAATACGCCCGCAGCCACTCGTTCTGGGCTCCCGACGGATCCGCCTTCGTCTACGCCGGCGGCACCGACCTCACCAACCGCGGCATCTGGGTACAACCAGTCTCGGACGCCCCCCGGTCCGCGTGGCCCTGGGTGAATTGGCGATGTGGGCGCCGGACTCTTAGGCCTACACCACTGCGGCGGGGGCGACAGCTTCCATGTCGGTCACTACGTCGATGATCACGGGGCGGTCGGCTTCCAGGGCCCGCTCCATTGCCCGACCGAAGTCCTGTGGCTTTTCGACCCGGATGCCGATTGCTCCGATGTTCTCGGCCAGTCTGGCAAAGTCGACGTCGGTGAAGACCCAGAGTTCTCGGGCCTGCTCGGTCTGCTTGCCGCCATAGGCGCGATCGAAGCCTCGCATCGACTGATTGCCCGAGTGGTTGTCGTTGACCACCGTGATCGTGTTGATTCCGAACCGCACCGCGGTCTCGATCTCGGCGATGTGGTACCAGAAGCCGGAGTCGCCGGTGAAGCAAACGACCGGTCGATCGGGACTAGCGCATTTCGCTCCGAGACTGGCGGGAAAGGCCCAGCCGAGATGGCCGGCGCTGCGCATGTAGCTCTGGGTGGGGACCCGGATGTCGTAGAACCCACCCATCCACATGCCGGCATGGCCGGTGTCGACCACCACGATCGAATCGTCCGGAAGCAGCCAGCTGAGCTCAGCGGAGATCCGCTCGGGACGAAGGGGCATTGCCTCCGAATCGGTGAGCGGCTGCCATTCCTCTCGCCAGGCGGACACGATCCCGAGGGCGTGGTCGCCCCACGCCTGACGGGTCTCACTCGTGTTGGCCTCGGCCAATTCGGCCATCCGGGTCAAAGCTGTCAGGGCATCGGCCTGGATGGCGACTTCGAGCGGGTAATTGCGGCCGAGCGATTCCGGGTCGATGTCGATCTGGATGGCGCGGCGACCAATGGGCGGGACCTGCCAGAAGTGCGTTGTCATGCCCCCGGTACTGGTCCCGACGAAGAAGACCAGGTCGGCCTCGCCGACGACTCGGTTGGCCGATGCCCTCGAATACGTACCTACCACACCAACCGACCGCGGATGGGTGTCGGCGATGGTGTCTTTGCCGTTGAGCGATGTCGCCACGGGGATGTTGAGCAGTTCGGCCAGGCGCACGAGGGCGGCCGAGGCGCCTGAGGCCCGAACCCCGCCGCCGGCCACGATGACCGGCCGCACGGCGCTTTCGATCAGCGTGATGGCGGCCGCCAACTCGGCGTCGGAGGCTCCCGGTCGAAATGGTGGCACCCGTGCGAACAACGGCTCGCACAGCACCTCCATGTCGGCCTCGCCCTGATCGATCTGGCCTTCGTTGCCGGCGAATTGAAGATGGACCGGACCCGGCGAACCGGACACCGCCACTCGAAACGCCTGGCGAACCAGGTCAGGTATCCGCCCGACGTCATCGACGGTGGCATTGAACTTCGTGACGGTGTCGAACGACGGCAGATCGTCGACCTCCTGATACACGCCCCGGAACTTGGTCGTGGCGTCGCGGCCCCCCGTGAAGGCGATCACCGGTGAGTGAGCCAGGTGGGCATCACGCAACCCGGCAGCGAGGTTCTGGGCGCCGATGATCTGGGCCATGCATATGCCCGGCTTGCCGGAGGCGCGGGCGTAGCCGTCGGCCATGTAGGCAGCCGGCTTCTCGCCGTGCGGGCGGATGCGTTTGATCCCGGTCCGTGCCTCGAGCTCGACCATTGTCCTCCGGAGGATTGCCGGCACGTGGAACACATGAGTTACTTCGTATCCGTCGAGCATCTCCGCCAGCACCCTGGCTCCCGTGGTCTTCATTGAATCCTCTCGGTTGATCCGAAGACAGCCTTCCCGCTGGTGGTCAACGTTCCGTCTGACTTCCGTACCCACAGGTCAAGCTCGATCGTGGTGGTAGCGGGATCAGAGTCAGTGACGGTGCCGCCGCACTCGAGGCTGTCGCCCAGGTAGGCCGGGGCGAGGTGGCGGTAGTTGACTGAGCGCAGCCGGACCACGGGACCAAGCCAGCGCTCGACGCTCTGGGTCAGGTAAACGCCTTGCAGGGGACCATGGATCAGAAGCCCGGGATGGCCGTCGTTTTGAGTGGTGAAGGGGAGGTCGTAGTGGATCCGATGCAGCAGCCAGGCCGCTCCACTGAACATGAAGAGGTCGACGGCGGTCGGAGTTCGCACGACGATCGGGACCTCGGTTCCCTCAGGTGGCAACTCCGGCCGGCTCATCGGTAGATCCTGGTGAATTGCTCCCGGGCCACCAACCGGCCGCGCTGATTGTGGAAGGTGAACTCCATTTGCACGAAGACGAGCGGACCGCTCCTTCCCTCCTTCTCGTACAGGTCGAGCAGGCGCTTTTCGACGGTGATGACGTCACCGGCAACTATCGGGTCGCCCAGGTCGATCGAGGTCTCACCGGCCATCGCCCGCCGGGTGGGCAGCGGAGGAACGTCCGCGCTGGGCGACCCGTCGGGTTCCAATTGAGTGCGATCGACGAGGTTATAGGCCTGCATTCGTATCACGTAGGGAAACAACGCGGGAGCCACGACGTCGTCGTAGCCGGCTGCCCTGGCAGCCGCTCGGTCGAAATGGATCGGATCGGTCGCCTCGGTGGCATGGGCGAACTGGGCGATGTCGCGTTCGGTGACGGTGAAGTCGAAGCGCGGGAATTCCTTCTCCGCCCACCTTCTCGCTTCATCGGTGATTATGCCCACGCCCGGCGGCGTCCTCAGATGCCCATGGTCTTGGCGATGATGTTGCGCTGAATATCGGACGTGCCGGCCCCGATGACGCCCAGACGCGAGTCCCGGAAATGCCGCTGCAGGTCGTGCTCCATCGTGTATCCGTAGCCACCGAGCACCTGCAGGCCGAGATCAGCAACTTCCTTGTACGCCTCACACGCATAAAGCTTGAGAATGGCGGCGTCGCGAGTGGTGGCCTGGCCCCGATCGAGACGCGCCGCATAACGACGGACCAGCATCTCTGAGATCTCGACCATGACCTGCATGTTGGCCAGGCGGTGAGACACAGCCTGGAAGTCGGAGATCGGGTGACCGAACTGCTTGCGCTCCTTGGCGTAGGCGAGAGCGTCGGTGAGGGCAGCCCCAGCTGCTCCGGTGCGGGCGGCCGAAAGGCAGAGACGCTCGTAGCGAAGGTAGACCCCGAGATCGCGCCATCCGTCATCGACGGTCCCAAGTACGCGGGTATTGGGAACGCGCACGTCTTGAAAGAAGAGCATGGCGGTCCCGAGTGGCCAGTGGCCCAGGGTCTCGATCGGGCTCCATTCCAATCCGGGCGTCTTGGTGTCGACGATGAAGTTGGTGATTCCGTTGTGCTTGCTGCCCGAGGTCGAGGTCCGGGCGGCAACGATGTCAAGGTCGCTCACCTTGAAGCCCGAGGTGAAGACCTTCTGACCGTTGAGGACGAATTCGTCACCGTCGGCGACGGCCGCCAATGCGATGGCAGCGGCGTCGGACCCGGCGTCGGGCTCGGTCAGTGAGAAGCAGACTTTGATTTCGCCGGAGGCGATCGCCGGAAGTAGATCTCTCTTCTGTTCATCGGTGCCGTCGCGGCTGATGGCGAGGCCGCCCCAGGTGACTGTTCGAAAGACCCAGAAGGCCAGGTCGAGAAAGCTCCTGCCCAGTTCTTCGAGGAGGATGGCGACCTCGACAGCTCCACCGCCGGATCCTCCGTACTCCTCGGGGATGTTGATCCCGAGCCAGCCTTGCTCGCCCAGCCGCCCGTAGAGCTCGACCGGCGCCCGATGCTCGCGGTCGCATTCGCGGACGTATTCTCGGGATATCTCGCGATCGCAGAAATCCCGCACAGTTGATCGGAACAACTCCTGCTCGTCTGTGAACTCGACCAGCACGTCAGCTCGTCCTCAAGGTTGCGTGACCCACTCGTCTCAACAAATGAGACGTTGTGAGGTCGAGCGTAAGGCGCTCGCCATGGGGGTGTCAAACGTCGGCGGCAGTTGATGTTTTGGCGGTTGACAGGAGCTGCCGGAAGGGAATATCGTCACGTGTATCAGCATCACCGTCTCGCCTTCTGAGACAGTCTGGAGACTGCCCTGACTGACACTCCCACTCCGAGCATCGAAACGGTCCGTGCCCTCTGCGAGCGGCACAGCAACTGGGGTCGTTGGGGGCCTGACGACGAGCGCGGGACCCTCAACCTGGTCCAGGCCGAGCACATCACCGCTGCCGCCTCGCTGATACGGAGTGGGCGAGCCATCTCGATGGCGCTGCCCTTCGACGACGCCGGCCCGCAGACCGGTGCGTTCGGCAGGTTCAATCCGATTCACCTCATGTTTCGCGACGGGGCCGACGCCCTGGCCGGCACCTCGGTCCGTGATTTCTACGGTGGAGTTGATCGCTACTTCCGTGGCACCGACGACATGATCATCATGCCGCTGCAAAGCGGGACTCAGTGGGACTCGCTCGGGCACGTCGTGTACGAGGGCAAGATCTACAACGGCTACGGGGCCGAATGGGTGTCGAGCAAGGGCGCCCTCAAGAACTCGGTCAAGAACGGAGCCGACGGGATGGTCGGGCGAGGCGTTTTGCTCGATCTGCCACGAGTGCTGGGAGTCGAGTGGCTCGAACCCGGCCACGCCATCACCGGGGAGGAACTGCAGGGCGCCGCCGACCAGGTCGGGGTGACGGTGGGGGAGGGCGACTTCGTTTTCGTGCGCACCGGTGCGATGACCGCTACTCGCCACCGCGGCGGCTGGGGTGACTACGCCGGAGGCAATGCGCCGGGATTGGGACTGGCGAGTGTTGATTGGGTGGCCGAGCGCGACATCGCCGCCATCGCCGCCGACACCTGGGGTCTCGAGGTTCGTCCCAACGAAACTCCCGATGTTTTTCAACCCCTGCACATCGTTTTCATCGTGCACATGGGCCTGTGGCTCGGCGAGATCTTCGACCTCGACCCCCTGGCCGACGACTGTGCCTCCGACGGCATCTACGAGTTCTTCTTCTGCGGCCCGCCCCTCCCCTTCACCCGCGCCGTCGGCTCCCCCCTGAACCCGATGGCAATCAAGTGAACACGTGGTACGTGGTACGTGGTACGTGGTACGTTCAAAACCAGACGTGCCCACGGCGGCCGGAGGGCGGAGTGCGTCGGAAGTTCGAGCACCCCCGTCGATCGCACAAAGCGTCGAGCGGTCTGATCAAGGCTGTTTGGTCCCCAACCTTCGGTGTCCAAGGCGGAAAAAAGAACCTTGACTCCGCAACCAGGGGCACAGTCAGCTCGTTTCTTTCGTACCACGTACCACGTACCACGTACCACGCTTCCTCCCACGCACCACGCACAACGCTATGAATCCGCTTCGCTCCATGATCTTCACGCCGGGGCATCGGCGGGATCTGATCGAGAAGGCGATTCGATCGGGGGCCGATGCCGTCATCGTCGATCTCGAGGATGCTGTCGCGGTTGAGAACAAGGTGGAGGCCAGGGAGTCGCTGGCGGACCTGCCCGCTTCACACGTCCCCCTCTACGTCCGCGTCAACGGTCCTACAACCGAGTTCATGTGGGAGGACGTCGTAGCGGCGGCTCAGGCCGGGGCGGCCGGGATCGTCCTGCCCAAGGCGGAGGAACCCGGGCTTCTCAAGGAGATCGGCGGAGCCCTCACCGCCATCGAGATTGCTTCCGGCCACGATCGCAACTCGATCGGCATCATCCCTCTGATCGAGAGCGGCCTCGGGGTTCGTCAAACCTACGACATGCTCGTCTCGAGCGACCGCATCGAGTCGGTCCTGTTCGGAGGCGGCGAACAGGGCGATCTCGTGGCCGACCTCGGCGCTGAATGGACACCGGATGGAACCGGGTTGATGCTTGCCCGTTCCCAGGTGCTGCTTTCGGCCCGCGCCGCCGGAATCCAGCATCCGATGGAGGCGGTGTTCATGGATTTCCGCAACCTGGATGCATTGCGGGTCGAGTGTGAACTGGCGCGGCGCCTCGGCTACGTCGGAAAGGTCGCAATCCACCCCGCCCAGGTGGCGGTGATCAACGACGTCTTCACGCCGGCACCGGACGTCGTCGAATACCAGCGGAAGGTACTGGCAGCATTCGAAGAGGCCGAGGCCAGGGGATCGGCGTCGATTGCAGTGGACGGGAAGATGGTCGACTACGCCGTTGCCCGTGTTGCCAAGGTCATCCTCGCCCGCGCCGAGGCAGCCGGGAGAGCAAGCGATCGGGCCGCCGACGGCGACAAGGAGGAGAAGTGACCCGGAGCAGATTCATCGATGGCGGAGTGGGCGTTGCTGTCATCGGCTGCGGGTCGATCGGCACCTTGCGTGCCCAGATAGCCCATCGCCATCCGTCGGTCGACTATCTCGTCGTGTGTGACGTGGTCGAGGAGCGTGCCAAACGACTAGCCGATGCCTGCGAGGCGGACGCCTGGGCAACCGATCCCACCGAACTCGTCACCAGCGATCGAGTCGATGCGGTGATCGTGGCGTCTACCGAGGATGCCCATTACATCCCTGCGATGGCTGCCCTGCAGGCCGGCAAGACCCTCCTGGTGGAAAAGCCTTTCACCATCCTTCCCGATGAGGGCGAGAAGCTTCTGCTGGGAGCCGAGGAGTACGGCGTGAGGATCTATACAGGATTCACCCAGCGCTTCCGTCGCCGGTACCTGGCGATCAAAGAGCACATTCTTCAGGGATACATAGGGGACGTGACCAGCGCCAAGGCCACGATCTATCTGGCCGAGTCGGTGGCCCGGGCGGTCATCTCGCGAGCACCGACCACGACACCTTCGATCAACACGATGACCTATCTCTTCGATCTTCTCAATTGGTACCTCGGCGGTTCGCGGCCCAGTTCGGTCTTCGCCGCGGGTTCCACCAAAGGAAGGATTTACGAAGAGTTCGGCACCGTCGATTCGACCTGGTGCGTTCTCTCCTATCCCGACGGGATGGTTGCCAACCTCGGGGTCAGTTGGGAGTTGCCCGACTTCTGGCCCGCTTATGTTGCGTCGATGGACTTCGAGTTGTTCGGCCGCGGGGGCGCGATCAGCGTGAAGGACGACCATCGCGACGTTCTTATGGCGTCCCGCAAACCGATCCACTCTCCCTACACCCCCGATACCACTTCGATGCACGTCGCCATGCTCGGCTCCTACATGCCGGGCGACTGGGCTCTCGGCGAGCACTTCGGAGCCATGCAGGAAGAGACCCACGCATTCATCAATGCTGTCGGGACCGGGCGGGCCGATCCTATCCTCGCTACCGGTCAGGACGGGATGGACGTCCTCAACATTTCGCGGGCGGTCGACGAGTCGGCCCGGACGGGCGAGATCGTCGCGATCGACTGGGGCCAATAGGGGATGCGTCGAGGGATGCGTCTATGAGCGCGTCGCTGCTCTCGGGAGTCACGATCCTCGAACTCGGCCAGGTCATCGCCGGGACCTATGGCGGCACCATCCTCGCCGACATGGGGGCCGAGGTGATCAAGATCGAGCCCTTCACAGGAGACGCCGCCCGCAACGCCACGATCGCCCCACTACACGGCGAGAGTTCGATCCACCTGTTCATGAACCGCGGTAAGAAAAGTGTGGTCCTCGATCTCAAGAGCGTCGAAGGCCTCGAGATCTTCTATTCCCTCGTCGAGCAAGCCGACGTGGTCATCGACAACTTCCGGCCCGGTGTCATGGCCCGCCTCGGAATCGACCATGAGGCCTTGAAGAAGCGCAAGCCGCCGATCATCACCGTTTCGGTCACCGGATTCGGCGAGACCGGTCCCGAACGCGACCGGCCCGCTTTCGATCTGGTCATCCAGGCCTTCAGCGGGCACGTCGACATCACCGGCCATCCGGACGCTCCCCCCGCCCGGGTCGGGGTTCCTATTGCCGATCTGGCCGGTGGGATCTTCACGTGTATATCGGTCCTCGGTGCGCTGGTCGGGCGAGGACTCCACGGGGATGGTCACCACGCCGATGTCGCCATGCTCGACTCCCTGGTGTCGATGCTGACCTACGACGCCGTCGGGTTTCTCAACGGCAGCTCCGAGGTCAGCCGGCAAGGGACGGCTCACGCCCACATGGTTCCGTGGCAGGCGTTCGAGGTCAAGGACGGATACGTCGTCGTGGCGGTCCGCGATGAGAAGTTCTGGCGGAACCTGTGCGATGCGGTGGGTAGACCAGACTTGAAAAACGATCCCCGCACCATTGACAACAGCGCTCGGGTCGCGAACCGTCAGTTCCTTGTCGAGTTGTTGGATGAGGTTTTCATCACGCGGACGAAGGATGGATGGATGGCGATCCTCGACGAGTTCGACATTCCCGCCGCCCCCGTCAACGACTTCGCGGGCATCTTCTCGGACCCCCAGGTCGAGGCCCGTCAAATGGTGAAGACCTACGAGCATCCGACCCTGGGCGCGATCCGCTATTCACCGAGCCCCATGAAGTTCAGCGACTGGGAGTTCCCCAACCGTCCTGCCCCGATGCTCGGCGAGCACACCCGGGAGGTGCTTTCGGACCGCCTCGGGTTCTCCTCCGAGGACATCGATCGGCTGACGGCCGGGGGGGTGGTGAAGACGTGGCCGGAGACCGATCCCGGCTGAACGTCGACGGCCCCTCGGTGCCCTCCGTCCTCTTCACGGCCACCCTGTCGGCCACACTCGGGACGCTGCCAATGTTCCTCGTCGGTGCCCTGGCCATTTTCATAAGAGCCGACCTCGGATTCGGTGAGTCCGCTCTCGGATTAGCTGCGTCCCTCTTCTACCTCTTTGCGGCCCTGGGGAGTTCGCCCGGCGGTCGTCTCGCCGAGCGAGTAGGCGAGCGGCCATCGATGGCAGTGGCCGCCGCCATCACGTTCGCCTCCAGCATCGGCCTCGCCTGGCTGACCGACGGTTGGATGGCGCTGGCCATCTGCCTGGTGCTGGCGGGGATCGCCGTCGGGATCGCCCAACCGGCATCGAGCTTGGCCCTGGTGCGGGGGATTCCATTCCATCGGCAGGGGATGGCCTTTGGTTTGAAGCAGTCGTCCGGCGCTTTCGGGACGTTGCTGGGAGGCATGTCGGTCCCTCTCATCGGACTGACTGTGGGCTGGCGCTGGGCGTTCCTCGGTGCGGCGATCTTGTGTCTTCCCCTTATCAAGCTTCATCGCGGGTCCAGGCAACCGGATGCGATCGATCGTGGGTCGAGGAACGACCTGGCCGTCCGGCCCCTCCGTTACCTATCGATCGCCAGCCTGTTCGCTGTGATGGGAACGAGCACGGTGGCGCCCTTCTACGTCGAGTCGGCGGTGGCGGGCGGCGTCAAGCCGGGAGTAGCGGGAGGACTCTTTGCGGTGGGCAGCGTCTCGGCGGTGGTCGGGCGCTTGATCTGGGGACATATCGCTAGTCTTCGGACGGGCGTGCACTTCGCCATGATCGCCGGATTCCAGGCACTTGGCGCCGCCTCGTTCGTGCTGCTGGCATTTTTCGGGTCGGTGTTGCCGCTGGCCGCCGCCACCATTCTTCTCTTCGCGGCCGGGTGGGGCTGGCCGGGCCTCCTGACCTTCGCCATCGTCTCCCGCAGTCCGCAAGCGCCTGCCCTCGCCGCCGGGATTGTCGGGTCCGGCCAATTTGGGGGCGGTATTTTTGGACCTCTGGGATTCGGACTTCTTGTCGAAGCAACCTCATACCGGGTCGCCTGGCTCACCGGGGCGGCTCTCCTGATCATCGGCGCCACGCTGTCACTTGTTGGTGGACGATCCCTCGATGCGGCCATCGAGGCCAGAACGACCAAGCAGCGATGACGCAACGAACTGATCCCATCGAACTTCTGCTCAATCCGACGTCGGTCGCGATCGTCGGCCTCTCCGACGACCCCGCCAAGCACGGCGCCCGGGTTCTCGGCCACTTGAACCGACTCGGTTTCGGAGGTGAGGTGTGGGGCGTCAACCCGAGAGTTCCCGACGTCCCGGGGGTCGAGATGTTTCCGTCGCTGCGTTCGTTGCCGGCTCCACCCGGCGTGGTCGTCTGCGCGGTACCGGCCGGGGCCGTGGTCGATGTTGTCACTGAGGCGGGCAGGGTTGGTGCTGGCGTCGTCATCGTGTTTGCCGGAGGATTCTCTGAAAGTGGAAAGGACGGCTTGCGTCTCCAGGAACGGCTTGTTGCTGCCGCCTCGACCGGTGGGGTTCGCATCCTCGGCCCCAACTCCGGGGGTGTCATACGGCCCGTTGCCGGCGTCGCCTTGAGCTTCCTCACTTGTCTCGACCGCCCGGTCGATCAGATCCGCTCCGGCCCGGTGGCGCTGGTAACCCAGAGCGGTGGCACCGGAAGCTATCTCCACAACCTGGCGGCGGCCCGGGGATCGGGGTTAGCAGCGTCGATTTCGACCGGGAACGAGGCCGACCTCGATGCCGCCGACGCAATCGCCGGCCTCGTCGATCGACCCGAGGTCTCGGCGATTGCGGTCGTGCTGGAGACGGTGCGAAGAGGGCCCGAATTCGTTGCGGCCCTGCGCCGATCTCGTCAAGCCGGAAAGCCAGTCGTCATTTGCCGCTTGGGGCGCAGCGAGCGCGGACGCCGGCTGATGGTGACCCACACCGGGGCTCTGGCCGGGCCCGCCCGGGTACTCGACGGGGTTCTCGACGCCGAAGGAGTGACGATCGCCGAAACACCCGCCGATCTGCTCGACGTGGCCGAAGCTATGGCGCGTGTCAGAGTCCCGGGTGGAGACCGAGTCGGCGTCGTGACGCACTCGGGTGGAATCGCGATCCTTCTGTCGGATCTCGCCGACGAGGCAGGTGTTGTCCTTCCATCACCCGGGCCGGATCTTCGAAGCAGGCTTATCCCTCTGCTTGAACTTGGTGCTGCGGACAACCCGTTGGACATGGGAGGGATCATCGGTGGTCCCCATCGCTTTGCCCAGGTGGTGAATGCCTTCGTGAGCTCCGAGGACTACGACATGGTCCTGGCCGTTTCAACTGCTCATCCGCCGACGCACACCGAGACGAGAGCCCGCGACCTTGCCGCGTTGGACGACGCCAAGCCCGTGGTTCACCTGTGGATGGCAGGCGATGTGGGTGAAGGGGGATTGGCGATCCTCCGAGAGGCCGGGGCGGCGGTGATGGAGGAGCCGCGGGCGGCGATGGCTGCTCTGGTCGGGCTCGGACGTCTGGCCGCGGGACCGGCTCCACCTCCCCCGCGGGTAGACCTTGAACTGAATGTCGCGGGGACATTGAGCGAGCACGCCTCGAAGGTGTTGTTGGGGAGTCTCGGTGTGACGGTGGCGACAGGGGACCTGGCGACCACCGTGGTCGAGGCCGTCGAAATCGCCAACGCGGTCGGCTACCCCGTCGTCTTGAAACTGTCCTCCTCGCAGGTCTCCCACAAAACCGAGATCGGTGGTCTGCGGACCAACATCCGTGATGATGCGGACGTAAGGGACGGGTTCGGTGCGTTGATCAAGGCGGGCGCCGCCGTGGGAGCGGTGACCGACGGAGTCCGGGTCGAACGCCAGATGTCCGGTCTGGAAATGATCGTTGGGGCGGTTCGGGATGCCACCTTCGGTCCGATCGTCCTCGTCGGCCTCGGCGGCACGTTCACCGAAGCGTTTGACGACGTCGTGGTGGCACCCGCTCCCGTCAGTCGAACCGGAGCCCTTCGAATGGTCTCGCGCCTACGAGGCCGCGGAGTCCTGTCTTCCAGCCGCCGGGGGACTCCGCCTGACATTGATTCGCTCGCATCGGTGGTCGTTCGGATCGGGGAGATCCTGGCCAACTCGGACCTCGAAGAGATCGAGATCAACCCGCTGGTCTGGACCGGAACGTCGTGGGTAGCTCTCGATGCACTCGTTGGAGGAAAGGTGTAGGAGACGTCCTTTGGCCGTTGGCGGGGGCTCCGACACCAAGTGCGGGAGCCCGGGGTCCGTTGCTACCCGCGTAGGAATGTCAAGACAGCGAGCACTCGCCGATTGTCTTCAGGGACATCGACAAGATCGAGCTTGGTGAAGACCGAACGGATGTGGGTCTCGACGGTCTTGGGACTGAGGAAGAGCTGGTCGCAGATTCCCTGGTTCGATCTCCCTTCGGCCATCAAGCTCAAAAGCTCTTGCTCTCGACGAGTGAGCCGGTCGAGCGGGTTATGACGCCGGCGACGCGCTACCAGCTCCTCTACGACCGCCCGGTCGATCACGCACTCGCCCGCGGCCACGCTGCGGCAGGCCCGGGCGACCTCTTCCACTCTGCCGACATGCTCTTTCAACAAGTAGCCAACCCCTTTGGGGCTTTCTGCGATGAGGCGCATCGCGTAGGCCGGCTCGAGGTATTGGGAAAGGACCAGGACCCCTACCGAAGGATGCCGCGACCTAATCTGCTGAGCGGCCACCAGGCCCTCATCGGTGTGGGTAGGTGGCATTCTGATGTCGACTATCGCGACATCAGGGTGGAGTGTTGCCACCAGGGTGAGGAGCGAGGGGCTATCGGCGGCCTGCCCGACGACTTCGATGCCCAGGTCCGTCAGCAGCCGAGCCAGACCCTCCCTGATCAGCGGAGCGTCGTCGGCAATCACGACCTGCAAGGCAGCTCCGCGGTGATTGTCGTTCCCTCGCCGGAAGCCGACGCGATTCGGAGCGTGCCACCCAGCGCGGCCAGCCGATCTGACAACCCCCGCAGACCGGTTCCTGCAGCCGGGTCGGCCGCACCGACCCCATCGTCGCTCACTGACACGACCACGCGGTCGCCGCTCGATCGTAGGTTGATCGAGACAAGGGAAGCGCCCGCGTGCTTCGTCGCATTGGTCAGGCACTCGGACACGAAGTAGTAGACGGCTAGCTCGTCGGCTTCAGGAAGTCGTCTGCCTGCGGTGCCCACTACTTCGACTGGAACCGGGGCCCGGCGAGCGAGGGCCTCGATAGCGGCGTCGAGGCCCTCGTCCATTAAGACCGTGGGATGGACTCCGCGGGCAAACTCACGTAGTTCGGCCAGCGCAGTTGCTAGTTCGCTCTGGGCTTCGAGGAGGGTCTGTGACCCGGCGGCATCGGTGGATCGGAGGCGGGCGCTCTCGAGCTTGAGGGAAAGACCGACCAGCCGTTGCTGTGCGCCATCATGCAAATCCCGTTCCAGTCGGCGACGCTCGTCGTCCTGGGCCGCCACGAGCCTCGTCCGCGAGGCTGTGACCTCGGCCAGTTGCATGCGCACCTCTGCCGCCAGTCGTTCGTTATCGAGCGCGAACTCCGTGGTCGCTCTTACCGAGGCGACCAGGTCTCGATCGGCAAGGAGAGCCCGGTCGTGTATCAAAGCCGCCACGGGTATCCCGCCCGCGAGGATTTGGGTAACGGCCCGTTGCTCCGATTCTGCGAACTCGACTTTCTGTCCCTGCGCATCGACCCAGTCGCCTCCGACCTGGTAGGCCAGCTCAAGTGTCGGATCGCCCAGCACCCGGGAGAGACGGTCGCGTAGCGGGGCATCTCCGCCGGCACGGAGTTCGACCACCAGGGTCGAGGCCTTGGAGCGGCGCAGCGACCTCCATACAAGGTCGGCCACGAACGCCATCGGGATCAGCAAATTGGAGGCTGCGTCGAGGCCGGCGTAGCGGTCGGCAAGATCGGGCCGCCCTACCAGCGTGGCAACAAGCAATCCGATAGTGATGGGGAGGCCAATCAAGGCCGCGAACAAAACAGGAAACGCCAAGCGTCTAGAAGCCCCCCGAAGGTGCGCCAGCCTCGAAACCATCAGGGCGGCCGTAGCGACAGCCACCGCCAACCAGGCGGCCGCCTCCCAGGTCTCGAAGGTGGCTCGCCACGGGCCGGCCGTTGCCGGACCGAGGGCGTTGCGTTCATCCCGGCTCGTGACCACAAGGAGTGCCGAACTGGCGATGGATACGGAATATGCCACGCGGATCACCAGCCGGCCGGCCCGTGACCAAGGTCTCCCCCCGGGATAGGTGAGGGTCAAGTGAACGAGGGCGGCCCAACCGAGGGTGCTCCCGAGCTCACCGACGGTCCACAGCCAGGACCATGTCGCGTAGCTAAAAGAAGGCAGCCACCAGGAGACCGCGACTAACAACATGAGCCTTGGTGTCAGTCCGGGTCCCCAGCGCGACAGGGCCAACGCCCCCGCGCCGGCGAACGCCCATGACACCAATAGGTCGATCAGCAAGCGTCCGCGAGGCGCTCCCGCTTCCAACGCGAGCCACGTGAGACTCAGGCCGACGACGACCATCATCACCCACCAGGCCAGCGGATCGTCAAGTACCCTCGGCCGCGTTGTCACGGTCAGATGATGACAGATCTCCGTCAGAGCAGGTCAGGGGTAACCCTGAATCTGGCGGTATCCAGGGATATCCCCGACGTCCCCGGCTCCCTGAATTGATTCGATGTGGATCGGAGCTCGAGCTGAGGAGGTTCGAAAATGAGCACCAAAGAGGACCGCATCCAGGCCTCAACGGCCCCCACCCGATTCCCGGCTAGCCGATCAATCGTTCTCATCTCTCTGCTGGTAGCAGTGGGAGGAGCTGTTGCGCTGTTCGTGACCCTCGGCGGTGACCGCCCTACCACTGACCCGGTTGCTGCGACTTTGAACCTGACGGGACAACCTATTGGGATGACTTATGGCGGGGAATCGTTGTGGATCTCGGTCAACGACCCGCCGGACTTTGCAACTGGTCGGCTCGTGCGCCTCAACCCCGGAACCGGGGATGTACAAAGCCAGCTCGACCTTGGCGGAGACGTGTCTTTCAGCGAGATGGTCGGAGATGAGCTGTGGGTGGTCGTGGAGGCGGATGACTTCAACCAGCCGATAGAGGAGCGCAGCGCGGAGCTCATAGCTGTGGACGCCGGAACCGGCGAGGTGACGGGCCGATTTGAAACCGGAGCAGACACCAGGCAGCTGGTCTTCGGAGACGGAACGCTGTGGGTGGCGAACGGCCATTCCGGCGACGTAATTGCCATCGATCCCGCCCTGCGGGTTCCGGTTGGCGCGCCGATCCAGGTCGGAGGCTGGCTTCTCGGCATCGACCACGCGGACGGAGCCATCTGGGTGACCCTGCCGGACGAAGGACAAGTTGCGCGGATCGACCTGGCCAGTAACAACATCGACAAGATCGATGTCGGCGGTTTTCCGGTCGGAGTCGTGGTGACATCCGGAGGGGTCTATGTCGCAGATCCAGATCGCGGCCTGATACGAATTGATCCTCAAACGTTCCAGGTTGGTGATCCAATCGACCTCGGTGGGGCGAGTTTCTGGCCGGTGTTCGACGGGGAGTCGGTCTGGATCGGCACGGCCCCCAGGGGCATCGTCACTCGAATCGATGCCGCTACGGGGGAGAAAGTCGGACCCGCCATCTTGACCGAGTCCAGTCCGCCCGAAAACGGCAACGGGATGGTGGCCATCGGGGGAGGGTCGGTTTGGGCGATGGGCAGCCAGAGTGTTGTGAGGATCGACCCGGATCGCTAGCCGATGCCTCAGCGAGGCTGTCTCGCCGAAATTGGTAGGTAGGCGGAGTGGGCGACACGTCGCACGCTCCGCCCGGGTCCGCGCGCCGCACGCGTGAGTGAGCCATTTGCTTGGCTCTCGATGCACTGGTCAGAGGAACGACTTGATCGAAACGGTCTCGTCAGCGACCGGTCGACGGTGATGGATCGATGGGTCGACCGAAGGTGATCGCGCTGAGCACCTCGGGCGGCGACGTCTCCGCTCTCTCTTGATCGGGTGCCGCTCCGATCGCATCGTTGACGGTCGAAAAGGCAACACGGAGGGCGACGTAAGCAGTCGCCGCCACGATCTGTTGGTCGGACAACCCGGCCCCGCGGAGATCGTTGACGTCGGCCTGCGTGGTCGAATTGGGACTAGCGGCCAGTTTCCGTGCCCAGGAAGCGAGAGCGACATCGCGGACCGTCATCGAACTGCTCGATTGTCCAGCGATGACGGACGCCGCGGTTTCGGGATCCGTGGCCTCGGCCAGCCTCGTACCCCAAGCCAGGGAGCAGTACGAATCTCCCATCCGCGACGCCATTGCAGTGATGAGGATCCCCTTATCCCGATAGGAGAGTTCACCGATTTGGGCGGCCCGATCAAGCAGGCCGAAGAGTCCGTTGTTTATCGCAGGGATCCAGGCCCAGGCCCTGGTGAGATTCATGACGTAGCCGAGGTCCTTTATGTCGCCCTCGTACAACGCCTGGCGCTCGGGCGACGGGTCTGGTTCTTCGATGAACATAGCCGACTCCTTCTCCAGCAGACGACTCTACGACCGGCGCCGGCTGACTCCAGGTGCAAAACTGTGCGACGCTAGAGCTTTTTGCCGTTGAGCGAGGAGCGGCGTGATGGAGCCGAGAGTCCTGATCTACAACGAGGCAGGGGAGGGCAATCCTCTGGTTCTAGTCCCGGGTGGGCTGACGGGATGGCTGTCGTGGATTCCTCATCAGGAACGCCTCAGCACTAATCACCGGGTGGTCAGAGTTCAGCCGATCCACAACGAACTCGGCTCCGACGGCAAGCCCGGGGATCCCGGCTACACCGCCGAAGTCGAGCGAGACAGTCTCCTCCTCACCCTTGATCAGATGGGCGTCGAGGCGGCCGATTTCGCCGGTTGGTCGGGTGGGGGTCGTGCTCTGATCGAGTTCGCCGTGGCCTATCCCGATCGGGTGCGGTCGTTGACGCTGGTCGAGCCAGCCGCGTATTGGATCCTCGAGCAGTTGGGCGAGGAGGACGTCGCCGTCGAAGAGTTGAATCGGTTTATACACGGTCTGGCGGGCAAGGACGTGACCGAGGACGATCTGGCCAATTTCCTAGTGCATGCCGGATTCGTGGAGGACTTTGCCCAGGCCCGCCTTCAGCCCAACTGGGAGCGCTGGACCTCCCACCGCATGGCCCTGTCGTGGCAGGACTCGGTCGAATCGTCCGGACGATCGTTGGAGGATCTCTCGTCCATTACCTGTCCGGTCCTGCTGGTCAAAGGAACCGTCTCCGTGGATTGGGAGAGGCGGGTCGTCGATGTCCTTGGTGAGAGCCTCCCTAACGCAAGGGTGGTCGAACTTGCCGGGGACCACGCGTGCCACATCCAGAGCATCGACCGATTCTTGGAAGAGCTCGAAGCGCATCTTCATTGACGGAGATGTGTCTGAAGCCAGCGGAAACATTGAGCGTCATTCAGCCAAAGCGGCCCTTGTCGCTTCAAAGCCATCGACGCCGACGGTGTCGTCATTGTCACGGTTGACATCGAAACCGGGACCTACATCAACAGGTAGCTACAGGTCAACCTCGACGAGGGTGGCGAGCTTTTCCAATGACATACGCCAGCCCGCCTCGTTGACAGCGGGCGATATCCCGGGAGGGAGGTCTTCGTGGACGCCTGCCAGAAGAGTGCCTCCTTCAACTTCGGTGAGCGTGTAGGTGATTGTCATTTCGCCCGCCATCGATGGGTCCTCGGTTTCGAACTCGACAGCCTGGACGATGAGTGTGTCGGGCACGAGCTTGACGAACCGGCCGTGGAACGAGTCACTTTGTGGATTCGTCTTGCCAGCGTCGGTAGGCATGTCGTACGTCAATGTGATTCGAAAGGCGCCACCTTCGCGTGAGTCGAACGAATGGATGTGGCTACTCATCTGATCGGGCACCATCCACTGCTGAACGGCCTTCGCGTCGACCAGGGCCCGATATACCCGGTCCCGAGGTGCTCTGATGTGGCGAGTCAGGCGCGTCGTGCTCACTCGTGCACGAGCCTAATTTGCCTTGCTATCTCGGGGTCGATGACCACGCGAGATCGGGATGTTGACTCACAATGTGACCTTGAGCACTGGAGGGGTCGAGATTGCGGACGTCTACTGTCCGCAATCCCTGACACAGTGGCCGGCATGGAACAAAGTGCCTTCACATCAGCTCGAGTAGGCATGGATGTAGTCGAGTGGTTGTTGGACTCCGACCCGGCTATTCGTTGGCAGGTGATGCGCGACCTCAGAAACGACCCCGACCACGTCGTATCCGCCGAGCGCGGGCGTGTCGCCACCGAGGGCTGGGGCGCCCGGCTCCTCGCCCTGCAGGGACCCGATGGCCAGTGGGGCGGTGGGACCTACTTCCCTGAAGGCCTCGGGACTACACCGACCCTGTTGTTGCTGCGGGACATGGGTCTGGACGCCGAAAGCGACGAGGCCCGACGCGCCATCGCTCTGGTCCGCGAGAACTCCAGATGGGAGCACGAGGGCCAGCCCTACTTCGAGGGTGAGGTCGAGCCGTGCATCAACGGCATGGCAGTGGCCATCGGGGCCTACTTCGGCGAAAACGTTCATGGCATCGTCGACCGGCTTCTGACCGAGCAGATGGCCGATGGCGGTTGGAACTGCGAACAGGAGAACGGGTCGACGCGGGGATCGTTCCATTCCACAATCAGCGTTCTCGAGGGCCTGCTCGAGTACGAGCGGGCGAAGGGAGGGAGGCCGGAAGTCACCGCTGCCCGGCTCCGCGGACAGGAGTACTTGCTGGAACGCCGGATGCTCCGGCGACTTTCGACCGGTGAAGTGGTCGACGAGGCGTGGACCCAGTTCTCCTACCCCACTCACTGGCACTACGACGTCCTGCGCGGGCTCGACTACCTGCGCGGCGCCGGAGTCGCGCCGGACGATCGGGTCGCCGATGCGGTCGACATCATCGAGCAGAGGCGCGGCGACGACGGCCGTTGGGCACTGGGCAAGTTCCACGAGGGCGAGCTTCATTTCGCCATGGACGAGGGCGAGGGCCATCCCAGCCTCTGGAACACACTCCGAGCGCTGCGCGTGCTGCGCTGGTACAAGGAAGGCAGTGGGTAGTCCGAGACAGGCAATGACGGCTTCCGTCAAGGTCGTTCCGGCGAACGAAGCGCCCTGGGATGACTTGCAGACCATTCTCGGCATCCGGGAGATCCACAGATGCCAGTGCCAGCGATACAGGATGCAGCCGGGGGAGTCCTGGGCATCTTTGCTGACGCCGGGTTCGTCGGGGACAGCCACCCGACTCTCAGGCGGGTCGTGATGCGGATCGACTTCTGAGGCGCGTGGAGGCTGATTCGACTCGTTCGGTGAGATGGACGATGACGTTGTCTCCGGCTTCTTTGCCGATGACGCTTTGAAGTTCGGCTTTGACCGGGAGTTTGTGAGTGCCATCACCCAGAGCCATGAACGAACTCTCGAACGGATGGTTGTCGATGGTTCCTCGAGCCTTGACTAGACCACGGGTGCCGAAGAACTCCGCGGACCAGTCGGTGACGATGCAGGTCCATCCGCCTTTGGCCTGGCTCTTCTCGAGTGTTGCAGTGAAGTGTTTGTCTAATGCGCTCATTGGTGACCTCATTGGACTTTCGACGACGGGACTTCGACTACGTAGAGGGTGTTGCCGTCGACATCGCGGAAGGTGAACATCGCAGGTAGGTCTTGCCAGCGAAGCACGTCGTCGGCATCGATCCCGCGTCGGCGCATAGCCGCGTGCTCACCGTCGACGTCGACCGTGGTGAGCCGGATTCCGCTGTCGACGCCGGCAGGTGACGTGTCCGATGCCGGAGAAAGGGCAATCGAGACTCCGGCCCCGGGTGGGGCCACTTCGATACAGCGAAACCCCTCACCGATCGGTGCGTCCATTCGTTTCTCGAACCCCAGCGTGTCGACGTAGAACTCCACGGCACGGTCCTGGTCGGTGACGGGCACCGCCACCGTTCGGACATCCATGAGGGTGGTGGTTTGGCTCATGACGGTCTCCTCTACTTATCGGTTGTCGTTGTTGTACATCAGGGACCCCGGCGTCGTGAGTAGTTCGCCGCTCTCGAGCCACGTCTTGAGGCCGGACAGAATCATTGGCCAACCTCCATAGAGCTGGTCGTTGGCACCGTCGCGTAGTTCATCGTGAGTGACGGTGAGGCGACACGAGTCGCCGACCGGTTCGATCTCCCAAGTGATCCGGCTGGTGCCCTCGGCGATTACCTCCGGGCCCCACAGTGCTCTCATGGATTGCACGAGCCGACGCGGTGGGTCGACTTCGAGGTTCTCTCCCTCGCCGAGCGGCCCATCGGCCCTGCGATGGACCATTTCGAAACGCGAGCCCGGTGACCAGTCTGATTCGATATAGGTTCCGAACTGGTACTTCGCCCGGATCTCGGGATTCGTGATCGCTTCCCACAGCCGCTCGGGGGTGGTTCGGATGTAGATCTCGAAGACCTTTTCCATGGTTTGCTCCATTTCCTGTTTGAGATCGGCCAGGCCCGCCACCCAGCCTTCGGTGTACTTGCTGACCCAACGGTCGTGAACCAGACGGACCGGGATCGGGTTCAAGAAGTGCAACTTCTCGCGACCACGGCGCTTGGTGATGACCAAACCTGCTTCCTCCAACAGCTTGAGGTGTTTGGCCACCCCGATCCGGGTCATCGAGAACCGGTTCGCCAACGAATTGAGCGGTTGACCGTCCTGGCGGAATAGCTCATCGAGCAACTCCCGCCGGGTCGGATCCGCCAACGCCTTGAAGACCAGGTCCATGGCGACACAATAGGAAACCAAATGGTTACCTGTCAATCGGGAGTGGGCTCAGTTCCCAACCGCCGGACCGAGTAGGTCCCATCGATTGCCCGAGATGTCGATGAACACGGCGACCCACCCGTAGTCCTCGGTCCGTGGTTCTGTCACGAATTCGACGCCGGCGGCCACCATCCGGTCGTAACTCGCCTCGAAGTCGTCGACCCGGAGGAAGAATCCAACCCGTCCAACAACCTGGTTTCCCACCGCGCGTCCTTGCTCGTCGCCGTCGGCACGGGCAAGCAGGATGCCGGTCTCTGCTCCCCGAGGTCGCACGACGACCCATCGCTTAGGGTGCCCATCGTTGGTGAGCGAGGGGGAGTCTTCGACGAGGTCGAATCCGAGGACACCGACGAAGAACTCGATAGCGGGGTCATAATCGTCAACAACGATGGTGACGAGTTGAAGAAAAGGCATAGGTGGAGTCTGACATCTTCGTGAGGTGCCCGTTTAGGGGCGACTAAGCCCGGCGAGAATCTGATCGGGCGCCGGCCGGTCGTCTACCCGGGTTGAGCGGCGGGCGAAAACGATTGAGCCCCCCTTGCCGATAACGATGGCGGCTGGCATGGATATTGCTTGTTGCTTCGCACCGAAGATGAGCCGGTCGTACCAGGGCGCTCCCCGCTCATCCCTAACTCCGATTTCATCCAGCAGCGAATGGGGTACATCGCACAGGATGGTGATCTTGTTCCCGACACGATCCTGAACCGCTTGACTCTCCTCAGGCGAATCGACAGAACCGGCGTACACCGTCAGTCCTGCGTCGGAAAGACGCTGATGGGAGTCGACGATTTCGTCCAGCTGTGCCTTGTGTGACGGGCACCACCATCCCCGATAGAGCACAAGCAAGGCCGGCGCGTTGGCGACGAGGGCCTGGTGGGTGACCACTCTTCGATCTGTCGTCAATTGCTTGAACCCGGGTAGACGGTCGCCGGGCCGAACCTTGAGACGATCCAAGCCTTTCAGTGCCAGTTCTCGTCTCGTCAGAACGAACCAGGCCAGCCCGCTCACCACCGCGACGATGGTCGTCGCAACTGAACCGCCCGCCGCCAAGCCCACTGCCGCCAGGATCACTCCAAGAGATACGACTCCATCAAACAACCACGTCCTATATGTGAAGTCGTGAATGACGAACAACAGGACCAGGTAAGAGGCAACTGCCAGAAGCACGAGCCCCGGGCCCACCCATGTCAGCCAATCCATTTGCACACCCGAGAAAGGGCGGCCGATGCTACTTAGGCACCGCCGGCGGGAGATGAAAGACCATGGATTTGCGGCAGAGCAGACACCCTGCGCACGGCGTGGTCGTACACCGGGCACGCCTCTGCCCCTCGGTTCGCGGTGACTCTCCTCTGAGTGTCGGGATTCGGTTCAGAGCACACCACGCTCAGGTGCTATGAACCCGCAACGCCAAACCCCACTGAGGCGATGCGCGTACCCGTTACCCTCGCCTGCGTGGAGGTCGTGCGGTTCACGGATCAGTACGAGTTGGTGGCTGGCGTGTACGACGTGGCGGCCACCGAGCTCCGAGTGCGTGATGAGCGTCAGGGTCAGCCGCTTCAACGGTGGATGGCCGTCCGTAAGGGTGAGGCGGTGGCGGCGGTCAGTACGTGGTGGCGTCCGGACGACCGTACGTTCTTGTATTTCGTTGGTCCGGATCGGGCCGCGTATCCGCTTCTCGCCGATGTGTTGGTGGACGCTCTCCGGCGGCCGGTGCATGCGTTCGCCGACGCAGGAGACGGTGAGTTGGTTGATGCGTTGCGGTCGGCCGGGTTTGATGTCGAGGTGGTCGAGGAGGGGTTCCGTGTTCGCTTCGACGAGGCGTTGGCGCAGTTGCGGCGTGCATGGGTTCCATCCCAGTTGAGCATTCAGTCGACTGACGCGGTTGACGAGGACCGGTTGTTCATCCTCGACAACACGCTCCGGCAGGACACCTTGGGGACCGATGGATGGCAACGCGACCGGGCCTGGTTCCACGACGAGCTTGCCGAGTCGCCTCCGTTCGATCCGGCGGCGTATCTCGTCGCGGTTGACGACCGCACTGGCGAGTACGTGGGGTTGGTGCGGATCTGGCGCAACTCGACCGGCCCCCGGTTCGGTATGATCGGCGTGCTACCGCAGTACCGCACGACCACGATTGCTGGCGCGTTGCTGCGGCGGGCACTGCTGGCGGCATCGGAGTGGGGGCACGAGACGTTCACCGCCGAGACCAGCCCCGCCAACCCGGTCACCTACCTGCGGATGAGCCGGGTCGGTGCTGAGAGTCTCGGGCAGTTCTATCAGATGGTCCGTTACCCGCCCTTGTGAGCTGAACCCAGCGATGTCAGCCTGTCAACTCAGCGAGGGAGGACTCGATCTCCTCAATTCGTTAGGCCATGTTCCGGTCGAACAAATCCACCGGCTTTGCGCCGACAGCTCGCCGCCCGAGCAACCACAACATGGTGCTGCCGTGGGGAGAGCGATCATTAGTTCCAGATCCCACTCATCGGACGATGGGAAGGGCCGCACGACTCGTAGCCGTCAATACGACGGCGGATCCCCCAGCGACATCTCCAAAACCCATCTCCACACGGAAACCCGAAAATCGCGGATAACACCAACTCAGGCGCGTGGGCTCTACCGGCCCGAAACAAGGCGACTCGCCGTCAGCAATCCTTGTCTCGCAATAGAGGCCCCAGTCCCCAGATGCTGCCTACGGCGACCCCGCCCACCGTTACCGCAAACCAGATCACGAGGATCCACCACAGGTATGGAATTCGCTAGGCGTTCTTGAACACTGACACCCGCCCATACTGACCGTTGCACCCTCCAGCGGACATAGTCACATCCGCCCTATGACCGGCAATCCGGACATGGTCAGGCCGAACGGGAAGTGCCGTTCCCGAGCACTCTTCAAGAGGCCCGTTCGTGCTCCGTATTGGTGATCGGCGCGTTTGGCGTGGTGACGTCTGCTATGCGTTGGTGGGGCGCTCGATGATCCTCGTTTCGGCGCGCTCGGCGCGACTTCGCTCGCTCCCGGTCGCCGGCTGCCGCAAGAGCCGTT
>DATLEZ010000113.1:0-56211 GCA_035525055.1 Acidimicrobiia bacterium
AGATCGGCCTCGACCACCTGCCAGCCCCAGGCGAGGGCGTCGTCTTCCGACACGGTGACGGCGGTGAGGTGAGCCGGGACCACGAAGTCATCCCTATGTGATATCACGGTTCCGGGGCCTTCGATTGCGGCGATCTTGGACAGAGCGGCCAGGTGATCGGCGCCGCTCATGCCCATGGTTTCCCCATCCTGTTCGATGAGGTTGAGCACAAAGACCTTCCGAGCGCGTGAGGTGGCCCAGGCCTGGGCGATGCCGGGAACCAAGAGGACGGCCATCAACGACGTGAAGAGGCTGCCGGGTCCGAGCACGACCTGGTCAGCGGCGGCGATCGCGGCCAGGGCTGCCGGATTGGCGGTCAGGTCGTCGGGGCCGACCTCCATAGCCGAGACACCGCCCCGGGCTTTGGTGATCAACGCCTGTCCACTGACCTTCTTGCCGCCCATGACAGCCGTGAGCTGGGCAGGCTGGTTGGCGGCCGGGACCACGCGTCCTACCGCCCGCAACATCTGGCCCGCCAGATCGACACCTGAGGCGAAATCGCCGGTGAGATCGGTCAGGGCTGCTAGGAGGAGATTGCCGAGCGAATGATCCTCGATGTCACCAGCCGGGAACCGATAGGCGAACAACTCCGAGAGAATCGTGGGCTCCGGGGTAAGGGCCAGGAGGCATCGGCGGATATCCCCCGGTGGGGGGATGCCGAGGCCCGAGGTCAGGCGTCCCGAGGATCCGCCATCGTCGGCCACCGCAACAACTGCTGTGATCTCGGAGGCATAAGCCTGTACCGCCTCAAGGGTTATGGAGAGCCCGTGTCCCCCGCCGATCGCCACCACCTTCGGACCCGACGGGTCGAGGAGGATCTCTTCCAGTCGCGTTGCGGGAAGCACCTGGGCCGTCATCGCTCGGTGTCCCGGTGGCGAACATTGGCGTCGATCTCTTGTTCTTGGAGCCATCGCCCGAGCTCCTCGGCCAGTACAACCGAGCGGTGGTGACCGCCGGTGCAGCCGATACCGATTGTCAGATAGGACTTGCCTTCCTCCTCGTAGCGCGGAATTAGGAAGCTGAGCAGGCCCTCGATCCGGGTGAGGAACTCGCCCGCATCGGCAAAGCCGAGGACGTATTCCTTGACCGGCTGATCGGTACCGATCTGGGACCGCAAATCCCGGACCCAGTGGGGGTTGGGGAGGAAGCGAACATCGAAGATCAGGTCGGCATCACGGGGCACACCGTGCTTGTACCCGAAGGAAGTCACCGAAACCCTCATTGGGCGCTGACCGGTGACCTCGGCAAAGAGATCGGTGAGCCGAGCCCGGAGTTGATGAACGTTGAGGTCGGTGGTGTCGATCATCACGTCGGCCGATTCCCGGAGGCCTTCGAGCATTTCCCTCTCGGCCGTAATCGAGTCGGTGACGCTCCCCCGCCTCATCGGGTGGGGCCGGCGGCTCTCCTCGTAACGATTGACGATGTGGGCGTCGTCGGCATTTAGGAACAGAACCCTGGTCTGGACCCCTTGACGATCGAGCTCGTTGATCGATTCGGTGAGGGCCTCCATCGGATCGCCCGCTCTTGAATCAATGACAACGGCCAGGCGCCGCCGACGCTCGGCCACTTCGTGGTGGGCAACCACCTGCGACAACAACTCCGGGGGGAGATTGTCGATGACGTTGTATCCGAGGTCTTCGAGAACCTTGGCGGCGCTCGACCTCCCGGCCCCGGACATGCCGGTCACGACCAGAACATGAGGATTCACCTCAAGGGCGGTTTCGGAGCTGGCGGCTGGTTCGGTCATCTTTATCCCGATGAGTATCGGTCACTCCAGGGGATTCACCCCCGATGGAGAGCAGCGTACAACTCACGGGCGGTCGCTTCGGGAAGCAGTTCGGCCAGTTCGTCTGGGCCGGCCTCCCGGATCTGCTTGAGCGACCCAAACTTCTTCAACAGGACCCTCTTACGGGTAGGCCCGATTCCGGGCACCTCATCCAGCACGGAATCGACCATCCTCTTGGAGCGCAAGTTGCGGTGGTAGGTGATGGCAAAGCGATGGGCTTCGTCTCGAACCTGTTGCAGCAGGTACAAGGCCTCCTCGTCCCGGGGGATCCGGATCGGCTCAGGTTGTCCCGGTAGATACACCTCCTCCATCCGCTTGGCCAAGCCGGCCACGGGAATCGAGAGATCGAGTTCGGCCAGCACCCTGACAGCCCGCCCCAGTTGGCCGGGACCGCCGTCGATCAATACCAGCGAAGGCGGGTAGGAGAACTTGGTCTGCTCGGCAATGGTCTTCCGTTTCTCTCGCAGGTACGCAGTGAACCGGCGCCTGATGACCTCTTCCATAGCGGCGAAGTCGTCCTGGCCGTCGACGGTCCTGATCTTGAACCGCCGGTACTCGGACCGTCGGGGAAGACCGTCCTCGAGCACCACCATTGAGGCGACGGTGTTGGTCCCCTGCAAGGTGGAGATGTCGTAGGCCTCGATCCGGAGAGGCGCCTCAGGCAGATCGAGGGCCTCCTGGAGGCTGCGGAGCGCCTTGGCTCGGGCGTTGTGGTCGGCCTGGCGGCGGAGGCGATGGCGGCCGAACGCTTCGCGGGCGTTGACGACCGCGGTCTCCATCAGTCTCCGCTTGGCGCCGCGTTGTGGTACTCGCACCGTGACCCGCCCGTTCCGACGCTGGGTCAGCCATGCCTCCCAGACTTCCAGTTCGTCGGGGAGGTATTGCACCAGCACCTCCCGGGGAGGCTCCTGGTCGCCATAGACCTCGCGGAGCAGGCTTCCAACCAATTCGGGCTCGGTGACATCCTCGACCCGGTCGACGATTGCTCCCAAGCGGCCGACCAATCTGCCCCGACGCACATGGAGGACCTGAACCGAAGTCTCCAGGTCGTCCCCGAACGTCGCCAGAAGATCGAAGTCCTCCTTCTTGTCCGACACGACCTCCTGACGCTCGTTGGCCCGCTCCACATCGCGTAGGCGGTCGCGCAACCGGGCGGCGAGTTCGTACTCCTGACGCTCGGAGGCCCCGAACATCTTCTGCCTGAGCTCATTGACGACGGCATCGGTGTCCCCCCGCAGGAATGCCGCCAGGCCATCGACGAGATTTTCATAATCGTCGGGCTCGACCGCTCCGATGCACGGACCGGTGCACTTCTCGATGTGATAGAGAAGGCACGGTCTTCCCTGGGCCTGTTGTCGCTTGAAGAGGGCGTCGGTGCAGGTCCGGATGGGAAACGTCCGCAGGAGGAGGTCCAAAGTGGAGCGAATGGCGTAGGCATGGGCATAGGGACCGAAGTACTCCACACCGGGCTTGCGGGCTCCCCGCATCACCCGGGCCCGGGGCCATTCGTCGCTGCGGGTGATAGCCAGGTATGGAAACGACTTGTCGTCCCGCAGTCGAATGTTGAAACGGGGCCGGTGTCGCTGGATCAGAGAGAATTCGAGCATCAACGCCGCCACCTCCGTTTCGGTGACGATCCACTCGACGGTCTCGGCCGCCTCGACCATGGCCCGGGTTCGCTCAGGGAGATCGCGGGCGAAGTAGTTGGAGAGGCGTTTGCGCAGCGATAGGGCCTTTCCGGCGTAGACGACGCGTCCCTGCGAGTCCTTGAACATGTAGGCGCCGGGGGCGTCGGGAATCTCGGCGGAGGGCGGACGGATCACCTTCTGAGGGTAGGGCGCGCTCTATCGAAGAGAAACGCGGCCGGTCAGGTGGATGGTTCTCGAACCGGACCCGGAAATGCCTTCCGCCCCAGAACCAACACCAGGGCGGCCGATACAGCCGGAGCCATTGCCCTGGTGACATTCAGGCCTCCAACCGTGATGGCGGGATTGAGGATCATCAGGAGAGGCACGAAGCCAGCGGTACCCCAGGAAAGGAGACTCGGGCGCACGACAGCCGACACAACAATGATTCCCGCGCAGAACAGCACAAGAACACCGAGGGCGAGATTCAGCCCACCTGTTGACGCCCAGTTCGAGAGCCCCATCCAAATGCCTCTCAATGGAATGTCGAGGGTCTTGTCGCTGCTGGGCCAGGCGAGGGATTCCAACTGTTTCCGAACGATCAACCACCACAGCCCTGCAGCCCCGACCGGGACCGCGACCAGCGAGAGCCGAAGGCGATGCTCCTTGAACCAGACAAAAGCGAAGGCTCCAATCGCAACCAACACCATCGTCTCACGAGCCAGGATCGCACCCGCGAACAGAACGGCACCGGCCATCCACCTGCGTTCATTGACCACAACCATGCCCCAGACTGCAAGTGCCCAACCGAGCAGCGAACCGCCGTCGATAGCCAGTTCGAAGACGATCCCTGGATTGAGGGCGAAAGCGAGTCCCAGCCAACGCGACATCCCCATCGTGGCGGCGAGGCGGCCGAGGCCCCAGGAACCGACGCCCATTGCCAGGATGTTCGTCACCACCAAGCCCCACAGGATCGAGGAAGGACCGAGCAGGCCGCCGAGGCTGCTCACTACGGGGTAAAGCATTCTCTGGGCTCGATAGGTCGGGAAGTCGAGAAACTCGAGGCCCTCATCCGGGTTCAGGAGCCACGGGTCGTTGGCCTGCAAGAAGAAGTACTGGCCGTCATGGCCGGTCCCGTCGATCAGGGCCACGGGCCCGCCGACCAGAGACTCCAGGTGCGCCACCATTCTGGGATTGCTATTCGACGCCCAAAGGAATCCGGTTATGTCGCCGTAGTAGCTGAGGAGAGCGAAAAAGGTGGCGAGGCCGATCGCAGTCCCGGCTACGCCGACCCGCAAGGCTTCTCTTCTTGGCATTGGGTTACTTCGACCCACTGCAGATTCCACTGGAGGGCCCAGCACTTAAAGCGCACCGAGAAAGGCCGCCTGGCAGAGTGGTGGGTTACGGGTGTCAATCGCCCGCAACGGGAAGAAGCGCCACCACCAAGGACCCGGATCCATAAGTTCGGGCATCAAAGATGCTTGCACGAGGGCCGTGGCCTCCCCGTTTCGCCGATAGGTGAGGCTGACCTCGGGTCGAGTCGACAGGTACCGGCGAAGCTGTGGAAACGCGACTAGATACCCCTCATCCCGATATGCCTCCAAACCGCCATCCGAAGACTCGAGGATCTCGACGGGCGCGTCGTATCCGGATCGCAAGGGCAATGTGGAGCGAACCACAAAGTGATTGGACTGTCCTTGTGACGTGACCAGATTCGCGTACATGTTGAAGGAGTAAGCAGTCTTGACCTCGGTGTAGGGAGTTAAGCCGTTGAGCACCGTGACTACCACGACGATGGCACCTGCCAACCCAGTCCTCCAACTCATCGCCTCGCCGGGGGCTCTTGCGCGAATCAGGGCAGCCACCCAGAGAAGACTGAAGGGCAACCAGAAGACGAACGGGAGCCGGCTCAACAGGAAGGCTGTTGTCGGAGTCAAGGGGAACACCGAGAGCAGCACAAGCACCCCCACCATCCCGACGAGCAGGCCGGCGGGGACCAGTTTGCGCCTGCTGATCTCCACCATTTGCTCTGATATCGACGAGATGCTCCGATCGGGCAGGAACAGGACGAAGAGGGCAATCAGCACCGCCGTGAAGTCGTAGAAGTGCTGATCGAAGTCGAAAGAGATCAGCGTGTGGAACACGGTCCCGAGAAGCACACCGAAGTAGCGGGTGCGTCGCCACAAGAGGGTGATCGGAACCAACGCCTCGATGACCACTGTCGCCCAGATGAGAACCCGCGACACGAAGCCTTCGACATCGAGGGGCGGCAATCCGAAGCTGCCCAGCGACTGATTGGCGTAGAAGACTGCGCAACTGACGGTCGGATCGAAGAACCCGGAGTTGAGTTTGGCGAACGCTGCAAAGCTGTAGAAGACCAACAGGATCAGACGAGCGGCCGGAAAGAAGCGATCCTCGTCACCGCCGGTGACAAGGATGGCCGCACCCATGAGACCGGCGACTACCCAGTGGTTGCCAGTTATCGGCATCTCCAAGAGGACCGAGGCGACCACCAAGGCCGAGGCTACGAGCAGGAGGCCTCGAGTCGGCTTCATCAAGAGAGCCAGCCCCATGATGCCGACGGCAAGGTTCACCCAACCGACAACCGCAGGTATGTCTGGCTGCGACCAGTTGCCGACCACATGAGCGGTGATTGCTACTCCGAAGAGACGGACAAAGATGGGCAGCCGTACCGCGTTCATCTCAGCGCCGGGTCCATCGCAATCCAAGAACTCTCGGAATGTGCTCCTGGCCCTCGAGATCCGGCACCCGTTTCACCTGCTCGGCGCTGAGTCCCCGCTCCTCCATTCGTCGCAGGTCCCACCCAGCATCAGCGGCGCTGTTGAGCAAGTCGGCCATGGTGCGGTGATAGAACGTCACTTTGTCGTTGCCGGCCGGCTCTCGCGAGAAGCCCCGACCGAAGTAGGTGCCGGGCCGCCACAGGATCTCCCCGCCGGCGTCCTCGATCGGGCTGGATTTGGGCGCCGTCCAGATCGGATGGTTGATCACCAACGCCAGGACTCCCCCGGCTCGCACGGCGCCGGCCGCCGAGGCGAAGAAGGCTTTCTCATCCCGCAAGTGCTCGAGGACCAGGCCAACGTAGGCACCATCGAAGCTGGCGCGCTTGACCCACTTGAGCGAAGGGAGGGCACAGCGGACGACCGGACCGTGGTGAATTGCCCTGGAGAGGAGCAGAGGACTGAGGTCACAGCCCACAACCCGGGAGCCGGCGGCCTTCACCGCTCTCATCAGTCTTCCCTCGCCACAACCTAGATCGAGATAGACCAACTCGGGCTGAGGTTGGAGCAGCGACATGAGGAGCGGCTCGATCTCCTCGTCGTACGCCGGGTCACCTGCCAGCTCTTCAAGCCACCAGCTGTCGATCCGCTCCCAACTCACACCGCGCACGGTAACCGGTGCGGCCCCTGAGGCTGGTCAACTC
Organism: Acidimicrobiia bacterium; assembly: GCA_035525055.1. GTDB lineage: Bacteria > Actinomycetota > Acidimicrobiia > Spongiisociales > ZC4RG35 > DATEEG01. The sequence continues at coordinate 6,893 of DATLEZ010000113.1, forward strand.
AGACCGTCGCACCATTCCGAGGAAGAACGAGACGAACCGGCGGCGGCCTCGGGAACAAATGCGTCCGGGTTCGCGCACCCCATCTCCCCCGGCCTGTTGGCCGGTGCGATCCCCCTGCGCGGGGGACAACCCGCACCGGGCAATGCGACGGAGCTATTGACACTCCATGGCTAGGTGCGTGTATGGAAGGCGCAGGTAGTCATCGTGCCTGGTGATCTGCACAGACTCGAAGGGTCCATTCGCAAGAGCCGCGTATCTCTCGGGTGATCTGACAAATTCCCCTCGATCTCGTTTGGCAAGAGTGCGTGCCAGCGGATGCTGGCCGTCGACCAGGACCGGATCCAGGGTTATAAGGCGACCCCCATCATGCAGCTGGTCGCGAGCTAAGTCGACCAACGTGCGAGCCTCAGAATCGTCAAGGTGGTGAAGCACACCCACAGCGATGGCTAGATCGAATCCTCCCTCCAGAGCCGGGGGCGCGGCGACCGATCCCACATGGAATTTGGCATCCTGCCCAAACCGAACCCGTGCAGCTTCGATATAGGATTCACTCGGGTCGAAGCCGAAATACCTCTGTTCTCCAAGCAATCCAAGTATCTCTCCTGTTCCGCAACCAATGTCGAGAACCGCATCCCCTTGGGTCGGGCGAACATGTTCGGAAACGAACCGCATGCGGGCCCGATCGGCGCCAACCAGAGCCTGAAACGCCGAATAGAGGGCCGAGACAGATAGAACCCTCCGAATACCCGATCCGGTCGAGGCGTCAGCCGGCTTGTTGTGGGTCACTCTGTCATAAGAACAGGAGCGGTCCCCGAACGCAAAGTGCACGGGGTTCAGCTGACCCTGGGCAAATCCGAATACATCCCAACGGGTCGTGAGACTATGGAGCGTGTTGAACCGGCTTGACGACATTCTGATTCGATACAAGCGGTCAGCCACGTGGTGGCTGGCGGGGATTGTGTTCCTGTTACTCAGCATTCTCCTGAGGTTTGCGATCGATCAACCTCCGGTGTGGGACGGCGCCATGTCCGTCTATCCGGCGGCGATCGAACTATCCAGGACCAATTTCGACTTCGCCCGGCTGTTTTCGCTTCCTACCTTCTACGAAGGCGGTCCAAACACTCACGCTACCTCGCCGTGGACGATGTTGGTCGCGGCCCTCATTTCGCTCACCGGATCGCTGGCCAGCGCTTTGCCGATCCTTCACACGATTTCGTTCGGGCTCGCCGCTCTTACGGTCGCTGCTACCTATCGCCTGATCGCTCACACCGCTCCGGGAATCGTCGCCGTCGTCGGAGCACTTGCCGTGTTGGTCTTTCCGCCAATGCTCGTTCAGACCGCCGACGTCTATTTGGACCTTCCGTTGACCTGTTTTGGCATTTGGAGCCTCGTGATGCTCGTGGAACGCCGGTTCATCGCAGCGTCGGCCCTCGTGACGATGGCTGTGTGGATCAAGCCGCTCGCCATCATCTTCGCTGCTGTTGGTGCGGCATTCGTTTTCTCGCAAGGAGATCCCCAACGGAGGATTCGCAGAACGATCGTCCTCGCCGCCCCGCCACTAGTTGTCGCCGCCATCGTTTCCCTCCTCCAAAGTGCAAGCTCCGTGCCTCCTCCTCTTCTGGATCGCTACGTGGTCTCTATCGGTGGAAGCTCCCAGTGGCTCGGGGCCATGCCGGATTTGATTGGCCTAGGCATCGTGACCCTTCTGCTAATTCCTGCCATGATCAAGAGCGGGGTTCGACAGGACACGTTCACGATCATGAGCTTGGTCCTTCTGTCCGCCGTTCTCTTGGTGCTCCTGAATCCGCTGGTGAGCTTTGGGATCCCCTTCATCCCTCGCTACTACATTGCCATTCTTCCGGCCATGATCGCGGGCGTGCTGAGCTTCCTGTCGTCAAAGTCTCGTTTGCTGGCGCTAAGCGCGGCGTCGGCGTTGATTGTGATCTTCGTGGTCAACCTCAACGGGGCTCTATACCCGTACAAAGACCATCCGACCTACGCTCTCGCCGAAAGATCTTTCGCCTTCCGCGACCTCCTGGCGCTTCAGATTGAAGATGTGGGCCTGCTCACTGAGCTCGGCCAAGCTATGCCGGTCTACTACGACTATTTCGGCTTCTACCGCCTCGAGTACCCGGAGTTGGGATACAGCAAGGGGCCGCTCGAATCGGGGATCTCGGTGTTTCACAACCCGGAGTTGGCCGGGGCTTCTCTGGAGAACATGCCAGCCCGCTTTGCCTTCATCTATGAGTACCCGGTCCTCGGGGGTGAGTTTCTGCAGCGAATCTGGGACGAGGCTAAGGCTTCGGGAGCTGAGGTGACCGAAACACCCCTCACCAGAGGTACGTTCACGGTTTACGTCGTCGAAGTCAATCAAGGGGGAGCTGTCAGTCCTTAGGGACCAACAAAACCTTGCCGATACATCAACACCGATGGACGAAACTCGTCCTCCCCTAGCGAGAACCCCAATGAAACATCGCACCATCTGGATCGTCCTTCCTGCCTACAACGAAGAGGCGGGCCTGCCGTTGTTGCTCCGGCGGATCGACGAGTCTCTCACCGACGAGGGATTCGACTATCAGGTGATCGTCGTCGACGACGGTTCCACCGACAGGACGGCAGAGGTCGCCACCGAGGCATCCGCCACGCTCCCGGTGATCGTCGAGAGCCATGCGCACAACCTTGGATTGGGGGCAACACTTCGGGACGGGATCCTCATTGCCTGCGAAAAGGCGAGCGAACGGGACGTCCTGGTGACGCTCGACGCCGACAACACCCACACACCGGGCCTGATCGCCCGCATGGTGAGAATGGTCCGTGAGGGCCATCACGTCGTCATCGCCTCTCGCTATCGGCCGGGAGCCCGCATCCGCGGTGTGCCGCTACATCGCCGTGTCCTTAGTCGCGCCGCCTCGATCTTGATGATCATGCTGTTCCCCATCAAAGGCGTCCGCGACTACACGTGCGGTTATCGGGCATATGACATGGGAATGCTGCAGAAGGTCGTCGCCGGGTCGGAGACGACTTTCTTCAATCAGGACGGATTCCAGGTTATGGTCGACATCCTTCTGAAGTTGAGAAGGGAACCAGATGTCATTTTCGGTGAGGTACCCCTAATCCTCCGATACGACCACAAGGACGGGGCCAGCAAGATGGATGTCGGTCGGACTACCAGGCAAACGCTCGCGTTGCTGATCCGACATCGGCTTCGTAGGTCGTAGTGGCCGTGGAGGGCGAAACCTACGACGAGACCTACTACTCCGCGACCTATCGGGATTACTTCCGCCAAAACCCGACGCACAAGTTGGAGTTCTATCGATCCGTTGTCGAACAGCACTCACCATCCCGCCGGCCAACCCGGGTCCTCGATATTGGCTGCGGCCTGGGCGGGTTCCTCGGCGGTCTGAGGCAACGCGACCCCGAACGGAACCGGTGGGATCTGACCGGCGTCGACGTCAGCGAGTTTGCCATCTCCACGAATACCTCGACATACCCGGATGAGAAGTTCAAGGCTTGCGCCGCCGAGGACATCTCGGACCTCGGAACGGCGTTCGACGTCATTACCGCGTTCGATATCTTGGAGCACTTGCAGTGGCCGGACCGAGCTGCCTCAGCAATCTCGAGTTGCCTGACCGACGATGGCACGCTGGTCCTCGTTGTGCCTGTCTACGACGGACCTCTCGGCCCTGTCGTCAGGCTCCTCGATAATGACCAATCACACGTGCAACTTCAATCCCGCCAATGGTGGCTCGATTGGACCAACACACACTTCACCGTCACTTCGTGGTTCGGGATTTTCCGCATGCTCACTCCGTGGCACCAATACCTGCACATACCGACGAAGAGGTTGCGACGGGTAGCCCCAGCGATTTTGATCACGGCGAGGAAGGGCTAACTGCTTCCAAGCCCCGGGCGGGAGTTAGAGGGCGACTCCCTGGACGTAGACCATGTCCCACATTCGCCGGCCGAAGAGGCCGATCTGGAACGGTTCGAAGATCTTCACGTCGAGGAGACCACCCATCAACGAACGCCAGTGCTCCAGCGGCCGCGGATACTCCCCGCGATCTAGTTTCGCCAGGGCGCGGGCCAAGCTCCGATCCGGTGGCAGCACCAGATCCATGATGTGAACGGGCGATCCCGGTCGGAGGAACTTAGGAAGACTCTTCAGCACAGTTTCGGTTTCGGTGTCGGACAGGTGGTGAAACACGCTGTTGATTAATGCGATATCGAAGGTGCCTAGATCGGGACCAGGCGTGGTGATGTCCCACACTTCAAACTGATGATCGGGAAAGCGCTCCCTGGCTGACGCGACGTATTCCGGGCTCAAGTCGGCCCCGACGTAGCCCTTGGCCTGGAAGATCCCGGCGTTGGTGCCGGGGCCGCACCCGACGTCAATGATCCGATCGTCCGGCGCGATCGAGCTGTGGGCCAGGAAGGGAGCGAGTTTCTGGTTGACAAGGGGAGCTTGCCAGGCCCGGTATACCGCGGGATGGCGAAGAATCTGATCGATCATCGTGTAACCATCGGTTGCCTCTGTCACTCACTGTAGAAGTGGGTCTGACCAGTTCTCTAGGCGCACTACTGGCGCAGTTCCTTGCGGGCTTCTTCCTGTTGTCCCGACAGCAATGAGTGCTGCTCACGGTTTGGATAGTGAATCGCTCGCCACATCCGGCCAATCACCCGCAAAGTCCTGGGAATGTCGCCCGCCTTGACAGTGGTCTTTCCCTTTCGCCGGGGGTGGTGCCTGACTCCAACCTCTTTGATCCGCCAGTTCCACTTGCGGGCTCGCGCCACAATCTCCGTGTCGATGAAGAAGTCGTCGCTCATGAGGACAAGACGATCGAGCCGTTCGCGCCGCATCAGCTTGAAAGAGCAATCGACGTCTCTAACCGGAACCCTGAACAGAACCCTCACCAGGCGGTTGTAGGCCCACGACACCACCAGGCGAGTCAGGGGGTCGAAGCGATAGACGCGAAAGCCGGCGACCAGATCGGCACCCTCAATCAGGGGGAGGATCTCGCGGAGTTCGAGAATGTCGAACTGATTGTCGGAATCGGTGTAGAACACGAACCTGCCATTGGCAGCCGCAAAGCCCGTCTTGATCGCAGCCCCGTAACCACTGTTCACCGGATGGCTGATGACTCGCAGCCACGGCCGGGTAAGCGCCGCCTCCTTCAGCAGGGCAGCGGTCCCGTCCGCGGAGCCGTCGTCGACAATGACAACCTCGACATCGAGCTCCGGCATTTGTTCGATGAACTCGCCGCACTGAGCCAGGGCATCCGGAAGTGATTCCTCCTCGTTATAGGCGGGAAGAACGATGGTCAGGTCTTTCACAGTCCGCTCCTGTCAACGATCGCAGCACCAAGCCTACGACGAACGTCTTCCATTGAAGAGCAAGTGACAGAGGGGCGAGCCGAGCCGGTCAACTTCCAGACCGACACCTGGTCACTTATGGCGATCTCCTCGTAGCCGCGATCCAATAGGAAGGCCCTCCAGTCCATGCCCGGAACGGCGTCTTCCCACTCGACGGCCACGTAAGCAGGAGAGCTGGTTCGATCAACGTGGAAGATCAGAGACTCGGGGCAGACCATTGGTCCCGGAAACGGATAGACCTCTTCCCGCCTTGACAGGTGGGGAACCAGGAAGTCGGTAGCCGAGACGGAGACATCGTCAGGGATCGACGTCAGAACTTCGGAGAATTCCCGCCGCTCGCCCGAGAGTGCCACGGTGCTGGCAAAGCGGTCGGGCGCTCCGAAACCGATGTAGAAAAGTGGGCCGAGCAAAGCAAAGATCCCCAGCGAGGCAACCATGGCCGGGCCGCGAGCCGACCCTCTTCGAAAGCTCGGCCATGAGGCGATGGCGCCCCAAAGCAGGAAGGGAACGACCGGCGCGAAATACTGGAAGTAGAGGCTCGCCTGGGCTTCGTAGGAGGCGACGCCGTTGACGAGCATCATCGCCAGGCCCGGCCAACTCCTCTTCCATCCAAGCAAGGCGGGGACCACCAGCAAGGGCAGCAACACGGACGCGAAAGAAATGATCGGATCGGGCCGAACCACGTTGCGTCCGGCGCCAGCCACAAGGTCAATGATCGAAGCAGCTCCAGAACCGGAGAACCGGGTCCAGAGGTGGTATCCGCCCATCCCCGACCCGAAGGTAGCCCAGGCGATAAAACCGATGCCGATCGAAACCGGAACAATGCTCCACAAGGTCTCGCGCCAGCGACCCTTGAGGGCGGCGGTCTGCACGAGCACGACTCCGGCCAGCACCGCTAGGTCCTCTCTCATCAGCGCCAGTCCCACCGCCAGAACGACAGGTAGATAGCGGCGACGGCCCTCATCGGCCGAGTTGATGAGCCACATGAGAAGGGGAACGCCGAGAGTGACGGGATGGAAGTCGAACGCCACCGCGTGCCAGATGGCTGCGCTGAGGCCGTACCAGACCACGGCGAGACGACCAACGGCGGACCCTCCGTAGCGCAGCCCGAGCCGGTACGCCGGCACCAGACCGCTGGCCACAGCGGCGGCTTGGAGGATGAGCAACGCCTCGGCTGTCGGAACTCTGCCCAAAGGGGCAAGGAGGATCAGGACGGGCGAGAAGTGATCATCGAACACGTGGAAACCGCCGACCGTGTTCCGCCAAATTCCCTGGCCGATGGCCCAAACATCCTGGACATAGAAGCCGAGGTCAAAGGCGCGGGATAGGTAATGCCAGTGACGGAAGAGGCTGAGGACTGCCATCAACATTCCCATCATCACCGAAGCCCAGATCACCGACCGCGGCGTCGATCCTGATGCCGGCGATGATCCCAGCGGTTCAACTCGAGAGTCCGGGGCAGAGATGGGAGTCACGATCGAAACGCGACTCCTGAGATCGAAAGGCCGAGGCGGCGGTTCGATCGCGACGCCGCGTTGGCGCTGCCCACGGCCAATCGTGTCAGCAGGTTGTTCAGGCGGGGCGGAGGCAGGGCCATGGGAGATGGGAGCCCCGTAAACTTTCGCACGACGGCAGGTCCCAGCAGGAATCCATAGAACATCGAAGATGCCTTGGGCTCGAACCCGTTCCTGGCGAGTAGCTGACGGACCTCGGTAGGGCGATATCTGCGCACATGTCCGACCAGTTCATCGTGCTTGCTCCAGAGGCTCTGAAATGCGGGCACCGTGTAGACGAGAAATCCGCCGGGCCCGACGATCCGCCGCGCTTCCCCCAGGACTACTTCCGGATCGTCCAAATGTTCGAGAACATCGAACAGGCCCGCCCCGACAAACGAAGCGTCGCGAAACGGCATGTTCACCACGGACGCCTTTACGAAGTGGCCTTCAACGCCTTCGGGGACAACCATGTCGACCTTCACCACTTCGAAACCCGACGGGAATAGAGAGACCGAGCCGGCACCGAGGTCAACGACACGTCCGACCTGGGAGTCGAGACAACTGGTCAGAAGGTTTTCGACCATTCGGGCCCGTCCCCGGAACCACCAGTGCTCGCGCTCGGCAGACTCGTAGTACTGGCGGGCAAAATCAGGATCCACTGGGGACCTCCCGGAGGAAATTCACATCGGGCATTGGCGGCGCCAGAGCCCTAGCCGGGTCGACTGACATCCTCGTGCATAGGACTTGGGATCACGATCCCAACGCCTTACGGAACCACGGTAGGGTCTTCTCGAGGCCTTCTCGCAGCGGAATCTGGGGCTTCCAGTCGAGGATCTCGGCGGCTCTGGTGGTATCGGGGCGACGCACGTTGGGATCGTCGACCGGACGGGGCAGGAACTCGATACCGGGTTTGTTACCGACTACCTCCTGGACCAGTTCGGCCAGTTGCAGCATGGTGACTTCCTCGGGGTTGCCGAGGTTGACCGGATCCGACTCCTGGGCGAGCAATAGGCGGAGGATCCCGTCGATCAGGTCGTCGACGTAGCAGAGCGAGCGAGTCTGGGAACCGTCACCGTGGACCGGAAGCGGAACGTTCTGGAGAGCCGCCGTGAAGAAAGCGGGAATGGCGCGACCGTCGTGGCCGCGCATCCGCGGGCCGAACGTGTTGAAGATCCTGACGATGCGGGTCGGAAGCCCGTGCTGGCGGTGGTAGGCCAGCGTGAGCGCCTCGGCAAACCTCTTGGCTTCGTCGTAGACGCCGCGGGGACCGACCGGGTTGACGTTGCCCCAGTAGGTTTCCGGCTGTGGGTTGACGAGGGGATCGCCGTACACCTCGGAGGTCGAGGCCAGGAAGAAGACCGCCTCTTTGGCAACGGCCAGGCCGAGACCCTTATGGGTCCCGAGGGCGCCAACTTTGAGAGTGTGGATCGGCCACTTCAAATAGTCCACCGGAGAGGCCGGCGATGCGAAGTTGAGCACGTAATCGACCTTGCCCTGCACGTGCAGGAAGTCGGTGACGTCGTAGTTGAGGAGGCGGAAGCCGGTGTGGCCGAAAAGGTGTCCGACGTTGTCGGAGGCACCCGTGATCATGTTGTCGATGCAGGTCACGCGGGCGCCGGAGTAGATCAGCCAGGTGCAGATGTGCGAGCCGAGAAAACCCGCCCCCCCGAGGACGACGGCGTGCTTGCCATCGAGTTCGGGAAAAGGGCTCAGGCCGGGTCGCCGTACGGTGTCAAAGGTCATGGGTTCCAATAGCCGGGTAACCCTAGATCGACCCCGGAAATGCAATCTTGACTAGTTCCGGGTCTAGCGGATCAGTTCTTGACTCTTGATTGGATCTAGATCAAGGCTGCCGCCTACCGAACCAACTCCCGGAGGAACTTGCCGGTGTAACTGTCGGACACCTCGGCGACATCCTCGGGTGTGCCCTGGGCGATGATCCGCCCTCCCCCGCCGCCGCCCTCGGGTCCCAGGTCGATCACCCAGTCGGCGGACTTGATGACGTCGAGGTTGTGCTCGATGACAACCACGGTGTTTCCGGCGTCAACCAGACGCTGAAGGACCTGGAGAAGCTTGCGAATATCCTCGAAATGCAAACCGGTGGTGGGCTCGTCGAGGATGTAGAAGGTCCGTCCGGTCGAGCGCTTGCCGAGTTCGGAAGCAAGCTTGATCCGCTGAGCCTCACCACCTGAGAGGGTTGTCGCCGATTGTCCCAGCCGGATGTAGCCGAGGCCGACGTCGAACAGGGTTTGCAGCACCCGGACGATCTTGGGCTGGTTGGCGAAAACCGCCAGCGCTTCCTCGACCGACATGTCGAGCACTTCCGAGACCGAATGACCCTTCCAGAGGATTTCGAGAGTCTCGCGGTTGTAACGGGCGCCGCGGCACACCTCACAGGGCACATAGACATCTGGTAGGAAGTGCATCTCGATCTTGATGGTCCCGTCACCGGCGCAGGCCTCGCACCGGCCGCCCTTGACGTTGAACGAGAAGCGCCCGGGGAGATAGCCACGCGCTCTTGCCTCGGGAGTGGCCGCGAAGAGTGTTCTGACCTGATCCCAGACCTTCGTGTAAGTCGCTGGATTGGAGCGAGGAGTCCGACCGATCGGCGACTGATCGATGTTGATGACCTTGTCGATGCTGAGAATGCCGTTGATTCGCTTGTGTCGTCCGGGCACCGCCCGTGACCGGTAGAGCTTCTGATGAAGGCCCTCGGAGAGGATGTCCTGGACGAGAGTCGACTTGCCCGAGCCCGACACTCCGGTGACCGCGGTGAAAAGGCCGAGGGGGAAGTCGACGGTGAGGTTCTTGAGGTTGTGCTCGGTGGCGCCGACGACCGTGATCGACTTGCCGTTGGCCGGCCGCCGAATCAGCGGCCGCTCGATCGAACGGCGGCCCGCCAGATAATCGCCCGTGATCGAGGTCGGCTCGTTGAGGATGTCCTCGAGCTGACCCTGGGCGACGATCAGGCCCCCGTGCTCGCCTGCTCCCGGACCGATGTCGACGATGTGATCGGCGATCCGGATTGTCTCCTCATCGTGCTCGACCACGATCAGGGTGTTGCCCAGATTGCGAAGCCGCATCAGCGTCTCGATCAGCTTCTGGTTGTCACGCTGGTGCAGGCCGATCGATGGCTCGTCGAGGATGTAGAGAACCCCGACCAGCCCCGATCCGATCTGGGTGGCAAGACGAATCCGCTGAGCCTCTCCCCCGGCCAGCGTGGCTGCCGAGCGGGCCAGGGTCAGATAATCAAGGCCGACGTCGACCAGGAACTGGAGACGGGCCCGGACCTCCTTGAGAACCCGAACCGCTATCTGCGCCTCCCGTTCAGTCAACTCGATGCTCTCGAAAAAGGTCAGCGCCTCGCCGATGGCCATCGTCGAGGCCTCATGGATGTTCTTGCCTCCAACTGTGACCGCCAGGGTCGTGGGGTGGAGACGCGCTCCCCCGCACGCCGAGCACGGCACCTCGCGCATGAACTCCTGATACCAATCCCGGGCCGAGTCGGACTCGGCTCCTTCATGGCGGCGGCTGAGGAAAGGAAGCACGCCTTCGTATTCGGCCTGATAGACCCGGGTCCGCCCATGCCGATTGGAGTACGTCACTTTGACCTTGCGACCGGGAAGGCCGTTGAGAATGACGTCTCGCACTTTCTTGGACAGCTTGTTGAACGGAGTGTCAGTCGAGAACTTGAGCTCGGTGGCGAGCCCTTCGAGCAAACGCCTGTGATAGTCGGCGGTCATGCTCGACCACGGCGCGATCGCACCGTCTCGAATCGTCCGGTCCGGGTCGGGGATCACCAGCTCGGGATCGACCTGATAGCGCGTTCCGATCCCGGAGCACTCAGGACAGGCGCCGTACGGGCTGTTGAACGAGAAGTTGCGCGGTTGCAGTTCCTCGAATGAGAAGCCGTCGATCGGGCAAGCGAGGTGCTGGGAGAAGGTGAGGGTCGGTCCGTCGACAATCTCGATCTCGGCAACACCCTCGGCCAGGCGCAGGGTTTGTTCGAGGGACTCGGTAAGTCGCTGCTGGATTCCTTCCTTGCGAACCAGGCGATCCACGACTACTTCGATGCTGTGCTGAAAATAGCGATCGAGCCGGATGTCCTCGGTCAGCTCGCGTACGTCGCCGTCAATGCGGGCCCGAGCAAACCCCTGGCTGGCGAGGTCCTTGAGAAGGGTTTCGTACTCTCCTTTCCGACCTCGCACCACCGGGGCCAGCACCTCGAATCGAGTCCCCTCCGGAAGTTCGAGGATCTGGTCGACGATCTGCTGGGGCGTCTGCCGAACCAGCCGGGTGCCGTCGTTGGGGCAATGCGGAATCCCGATTCGTGCCCACATCAACCGCAGATAGTCGTGAATCTCGGTAACGGTGCCTACCGTCGAACGGGGGTTGCGGGAAGCGGTCTTCTGATCGATCGAGATCGCCGGGGACAAGCCCTCGATGAAGTCGACGTCGGGCTTGTCCATCTGACCGAGGAACTGCCTCGCATAGGCCGACAGCGACTCGACGTAACGGCGCTGGCCTTCGGCGTAGATGGTGTCGAAAGCAAGTGACGACTTGCCCGACCCGGACAGGCCGGTGAAGACGATGAGACGCTCGCGGGGCAACTCCAAGCTGAGGTTTTTGAGGTTGTGCTCGCGGGCGCCGCGTACCCGGATCACGTCTGGGGAATGGTCAGAAGAGGGTTTTGCCATGGCTGAACTACACGAGTGTAGGCCAGTTTCAATCGAACACGTGTACCCCTCCTCAGGTTTCTGTGGGGAGGGGGATGCTGATTCCGTCGAGGCAGAGGTGGATCATGGCGGCGAGGTGGTGGGGGTTGGGATGGCCGTACCCGCGCCGGTTGATGAGTCTGATTTTGGCGTTGATTCCTTCTAGTCGGCTGTTGGAGAGGCCGTGTTCGACGGCGGCGACGATCCCTTCGAAGTTGCGGCGGATGACACGGGCGAGGTTGTGGAACGGTTGGAGTCGGCTCCGTTCAGCAGACCGGCACCAGGCCTCCAGGTAGGGGGTGGCGTTGTCCGGTTCGACGATCCGGTAGAGGTCTCGGAGACGTTCTTTCAGTTCCCAGGCTCGCCAAAGGGCGTAGCGGGTGCGGCGTAGCTGGATGAGCAGCTGGTGGTGGTTTTGGTCGAGGCGTTCGGCGCCGGCACGGAGGGCGTAACGGGTACGACGCCAGTCCCGACCGTTGACCGGGGTGCCGTGTTGGCGGCCGCTTTGGGTGTAGACCGCGTCGAGAGCCTGGTTGGCGAAACGGATCACATGGAAGGGGTCGAAACAGATGTCGGCTTGGGGGATGGAACGGTGACAGGGTTCACGCCAGAACCTGGCCATGTCCATCGAAATGGCTTTGACCTGGGCGCAGCGGTCGGGACCCAAAAGGTCGAAAAAGCCTTGCAGGGTGGCCTGGCTGCGACCCTCGGCGACATGGACCACCCGGCCGCTCCCATGGTCGGCGATCACCGTCAGGTATTGATGTCCCCGTTTGTATGAGATCTCGTCGACTCCCAGGTTGAAGATCCCATCGAGGCGGGAATCGTCGAGATGGTCCGAAACCACTCACCACCGCCTGCACCGTTTCCCATGAGACCCGTAACAGGCGGCAGACCGAGGTCTTGTCGGTCCGTTGACACAACCAGGCGATGACATCTTCCAGGTCGCGGGTAAGCCGAGCCCCCGGGCCGAGCCCAAGGCACCAACTCGGTACGGACCTGACCGCACGAGCGGCAGTCGACCCGCCAGATCTCGGCCTCGAGCCAGAGCCGGCAGGCGGCCAGATCGAGATGCCGCCAACGACGACGGGTGTGGTCATAGCCGGGAGCTTTCCGACCGCAGGGGCAGCGATGGCACCGAGCCCGAAGACGGATACCCGCCACCATCCCCGCCTCACAGAACTCGACCCTCTCGACCCAGGCACCGGCAAGGGCCAACATCTTGTTGAATGCGGTACTGACGCGCACGTGAGGTAGCTCCCTTCGGCTCGGTTGTTTGTGCAAACCCGAACCTAAGGACCGCTCCCGACACGTGCGCGTCTTTCATCACCACCAAACCCGCCAAACCATCAACCGCCACCGGACAGAAACAGGAAAACCCACCCACACAAAGCCGAGGAGGGGTACACGTGTTCTGCCTGGGAGGCTGTCCCGAACCTGGCTAGCCGACAGCGCCGGCGCCTGGTCCCACGGCTGGCCGGACCCGCTCCATCTGATGTGGCTCCGCGACGAAGGCAAGGAACGGGTAGGCAAGGAAGATCGGTGCGAACACGCGGGCGATGTCATATGGGAATCTCCAGACCGAAATCGACAAGAGCGACGCGATCAGGAGGCACGGGAACGCGGCCCAGGCCAGGACCTGCCTGCTTCGGAGGACTCGAACGGTGAAGGCAGCGCATATGGCTAGGAAGGCAAAGATCATAAGGAGGTTAAGCGGCTCGTCCAGCCAGAAGCCCCATGCCTCCACTGGACCCGCGAATGGATATGAGGCGACCACACCAGGCCCAGTGGAAGGGAACTGGGACAACTGCAACCTGACGTACACACCCCACGCAACGGAAGCTGCCGTCGGCACTCCTACGACCACCCACCATCCTTTGGTGCCTCGTCGCCAGAGCATCCAGGCCACAACACCCACAAACGCCAACATCGTTTCCCGGGACAATGCGGCTCCCATCAGCGTGACTGCCGTCGGCCATATCCGCCCCTGTTCCGCGGCCAATACTCCCCAGACGCCGAATGCCAGGGCCAGGGCCCCTCCTCCCGAAATGTCTACCTCGCTGAGGACCCCTGGATTGAGACAGAACGCAAGGCCGAGCCAGGTGGAACCACCGAGAACCTGGGCGAGACGACTTGCAGCCAGTGACCCAACTCCCAGAGCCAGAACGTTGACCAGCGGTAGCGTCCACACGATCAGGTTCGTCGGGAAAAGCCCGAAGCCGGAGGCGATAGTCGGATACCCCATCCGCTGTCCCCTATAGACGGGACGATCTATATAGATGGCGTGAAGTTCGGGGTCGAGGAACCATGGATCGATGGCCTGGAGAAAGAAACTTTGCCCGTCGTGACCATACGAGTCGCGGACCGAAACTTCGCCGACGAGGGTCCGGGCATAGGCAGACTGGGCAGGAGAGTCTTTGCCGAATGCCAGCATGATCGTGGGGTCCATGTCGCTCGGGATCATGATCCGGAGCACATAAACGAAGCCAATCAGAAGCCCCATTGCGCCGATCCACAGGGGCGACGGGTTGCGGAGTCTTCGTGCCGTCACTTCTTGACTGCGATGGCAACCCAGCTGAGCCCAGGCAAAGGTCGGATCCTTTCGACCGCACGCCCCACAGGAAGGAGTAGCGCGAAGAGCCGGGTCTGCCACGAGCGGAGCGTCGTCTTGTGCGTCCACTTGTTGACCAGCCAGCCAAGGACACCAAACCGGTTGAACGCAATGAGGTGAACCACCTCAAAACCGGCCGCTTCCAACAACGCCCTCAATTGTGCTTTCTCAAATCGTTGACGGTGCTCGATGGCCCGGTCAACGTCTGAGTAGAGCCACTGATGTGCTGGCACCAGAACGATCGCCCGCCCACCGGGCCGGAGGACTCGTGCGAATCCCAGTAGAGCAGTATCGGGCCGATCGAGATGTTCAAGGACGTTCACACAGAGGACCGAATCGAAGTCTTCATCGCTCAGTCTTTCATAGAGGCCAGGATCCTGCAGATCACCGCCGATCACCGAGACGTTGGCCAGATGGCCCCACTGTCGTTCGAGGGCCCGTGTGTAAAACGGATCGATGTCGACCGAAACCAGTCGTTGCTTGCCCAATAGATGGCGGGTCAGATTGCCAGTCCCCGCGCCTGCCTCAAGGACCCGTGAACCGATATAGGGCACCATCGGCTTGAGGGACCACTGGCTCAGTGACTTGCTAACCGACATGCTCTCGAGCGTGGCGTGGCCATGCCGGTCGCTGAACCTGGTGTCGAACCATCGGTACTTGAAGAGCAACCAAACTGCTTGGACGCCGTCGCGCCACCCGATGTTCTTTCCCTCCGCGTATGTTCGCCCGTCGTAGGAGATCGGCACCTCGTATATGCGAGCGCCCCACTGGGCGAGGCGGGTGGTCATCTCTGGCTCTATACCGAAACGTTCGCTTTGGAGACGGAGAGATCGCAGGACATCTGCGCGGATCGTTTTGTACCCGGTCTCCATATCGGTCAGGTTGAGGTCGTTGAGCATGTTGGTCAGCCAAGTCAGGACCTTGTTGCCGAGGGAGTGCCAGTAGAGGAGCACTCGGCGCTCCGGGCTCGAGGCGAATCGGGAACCGAACACCGCGTCGGCTCGACCTTCCAGTATTGGCTTCAAGAGCTTGGGGTAGTCGGCGGGGTCATATTCGAGATCTGAGTCCTGGATGACGGCGATGTCGCCAGACATCATTTTGATGGCGGTGCGGATGGCGGCGCCTTTTCCGCGGTTCTCGACATGCCGGACGCAACGGATACGGTCGTCCTGGCTCGCCAGGTCCGAAAGGATCTCCCACGACCCGTCTGTACTGGCGTCGTCGACTGCCAGGATCTCGATCTCCAGATCAATTGGAGCCTCGAGAACCCGTTTGAGAATGGTGGGCAACGTCCTCGACTCGTTGAAGACCGGCATCAAAACTGAGAGTTTCATGATCCTCTTCCCGCCGCTTCCAATAATCGGCTCCGCCGGCCGAGCCTTGAGGCGGAAGCCCCCGATGAACTGGCCAGGTACAAGCCAACCATGACGAATAGGAGATTCCGCAGAACCAGAAGAGCCCACCACCACACGGTTCCCTCGAACATCTCATGCCATGAGGTGAGCAGGATCAGGCTGAAGGTGTTGACCGGGAGCATCAGCACCGTAGCCCGCCGGTCCACCGCGGCAAACGGTGTTAGCCAGGCTACGTACTGAGTCGAGAAGAATGGGCTGGCGATTATCAACGCTGCCGTCAAGCCGCCCATCAACCTCCACGACCTGGCCCACTCGAACGGGGCCCGCAGGCCCCCCCACGCCGACAGGCCGATCAATGCTCCGAACGCAACGTTCACCGCCAGCAGCCACCAGGGACCATCGATGTACGTCGCCGCCGACCGCTCGAGACGCAGATCGCTGCCATCGATCGATCGCACCAGGCCGGTCACCGAACCGGCCAGAGTCTCGGTGTGGGTGCCACGGGGACTTTGCGCCGCCTGCAGCGGCGGCGACAGCAAAACGGCAAAGGACGCCAGGGTGAAAGCACCGACACCCACAGCTACCCAGCGGTTGCCCCGCTTCCACTCGACGACTCCCCAGAGCCCGGGCCAGCCCTTGGCCAGGCACCCCGCCCCGAGAACCAGAATCGATGCCACCTTCTTTCCGTTCATCGCCAGGATGATTCCGGCAAGTGCCAGGAAGACCACCCACGAGTCGTTGCGAAAGAGCAGAAACGGAAGCAGCGGCACCGTCAGGAGGATCCATCTAACGGTCAAGTCCTCGATGGCGATTCCGGACTCGATCCGCCGAATGACGAGGCCGGTAGCCACGATGATCACCGTCGAAACTCCAGCGAGGGCGAAGGCGTATGACTGAAGGTCGCGACTCCCGCCTATCAACCAAGCAACACTCATCGGGACCAGCATCAGGGGGAGATGGGGGAAGGGCAGATCCACATAGGGGACCTTGCCCGAGAAGATCTCGGCCATGAGGCCGCGGTAGTCGAGCGCATCGCCCGCCAGCACGGCGTCGGAAAAGGCAGCTGCGAAGTAGGCCCCGGCAGCAGAGGCAACCACCAGCAGGACCGTCACCTTGAACCGGCTCACCTTGATCGTGCCCATTGGTCGAATCGACGCACCGACGCGGCAAGGTCCTCGACAGTGCCCTGGTTATCAATGACGATGTCGGCAGCTGCCAGAAGCTCGGAATCGGATGGTTGTGAAGCCATTCTGGCTTCAACATCGGCGGGCTTCATTCCCCTCTCCAGAGCTCTTTCCCTCCGCACCGACTCGGGGGCGCTAACGATCACCAATGGCCCCCACTCGGGTGCGGCGACCTTCAGCACTGAGATCTCGACCGCGAGGGGCTCAACAGAGGTTTCGACCCAACTTTCGATCCGACCGACAATCAGGGGATGGGTCATGCCTTCCAGAGCTACGAGCTCCCCCGGGTCGGCGAATACCACCTTTGCGAGCGTCGATCGGTTGACGGCGCCTTCCCTTACGGCTTGCGGCCAGCGAGCCGCCACCGTCTCTGTCACGTCGGGGTCCATCAACACCTCGTGGCCGACCTGGTCAGCGTTGATCACTGACCAACCAAGCTCGGAGAGGGCAGAGATAACTGTGGATTTGCCGCTTCCAATACCGCCGGCGACTACCACCCTTTGGCGGGGTCTCATTCACGTCCAAGTTAGTGTGAACTAGTCATGCTTCCCGTTATATGGGATCGACGAACTCGCCTGGTGTTGGTGGCCTCACAATGGGTGGCACTTGCGCTCGGGATTTTCGCCTCCTTTGCTACCGAAGGCCCTGAGCCGCGCACGATCGGCGCCGCTGGGATCGCTGGCGTTTTTGTGTTGGGTTCGACCTCCGCCCCCTCGGATTGGTTCCGTCGACAGATTGTCCTCGACATATGGGTTCTGGCCGGAGTGGTCCTTGCCATGATCGCGGTGACCCTGACCGGATCCGCCGACAGCCCCTACCTGCTTCTGGCCATTACCCCGACGCTCTGGGCCGGAATCTTCGGGAGTCACCGTCAGGCCCTCTCGACGGCGCTGCTGGCCTCTGGGCTTCTGCTGCTGATCGAACTGGGGCTCGAAGAACCGGACGGTGCCGGTGTTCTCCTGGTGGGTGGGATTCAGCTGCTGCTGGCGATCAGCATCTCCCAGGTCAGGCGAGTGCTCGTCGACATGGAGCGGCGTCAGGAACAAATGGTCTTGAGCCAGGAGGTCAGCAACCGGCGGTTGGAGCAACTGGAGGACACCCACGACCTGCTCACCAGGCTGGAAGAGCTCACTGCAAGCCAGGACACCAATCCGATCAAGCTTGGAAAGACGGCCCTCGAATCCCTCGTCGCCCGTTTTCCGGGCACAGCCGCCGCTGCCGCCATCGCCAGCGACAAGGGCCCGGTGCTGGTCGCCCGGGTCGGGCGCGAGCCGCCACAATCGCAGCGGCTGACAATTCCTCTGCGCCTGGCCGGGCAGGAGACCGGCTGGATCATGCTGGCGACGCCTCGGGCCCTTTCTCAGGTCGAGATCGACGGGATCGAACAGTCCATGAGGCCGCTGGCGCTGGCGTTTTCGAATGTCCGGCTGCTCGAGATGATCGCTCAGAAGGCAATCAGTGAAGAAAGGGTCCGGATCGCCCGGGAGCTCCACGACGAACTCGGTCCATCACTGGCATCGCTCGGCCTGGGGATCGACCTCGCCATGGTTCAGAACACGCCCGATCAACCGCTGACGGATCAGCTCAATCAGCTCCGCAGGTCGGTTTCGTTCCTCGTCGACGACATCAGGAAGACGGTCGCCGACCTTCGCAGCGAGACCGAACCGAGCCTGTCGACGTCCATTAACGAGCACCTCATCAAGCTCGATCCCGATCCCGAGGTCCACCTCGACCTTGATGAACGGCGACCGCCCCGGCCCTCGATTTCTCAGGAGTTGACGGCCATCGTCTCGGAGGCGATCCGCAACGCTTCCCGCCATGCCCATGCCCGATCGATCAAGGTTTCCGGAGTGGTTGACTTCGATCGGGGCTGGATCAGCGTCGCCGACGACGGGCGTGGCTTCGACAAGACACAGGTTCCTGATGGCCACTACGGGCTACTCGGGATGAAGGAAAGGGCCGCCAAGATCGGCGGCCGACTTGACGTTGAGAGCGGCGCAAAGGGGACCGTCGTCTCAATAGAGTGGAGCGCCAGATGATAAGAGTAATGATTGCCGACGACCACAAGCTCTTCGCCGAGGGACTGAGCGAGGGACTCTCCGCCATTCCCGATCTGCGGGTGGTTGGAGTCGTCTCAAACGGAAGCGAGTTGTTGGACCGACTCAAGACGCAACCAGCCGATGTCCTCCTGATCGACCTCGAAATGCCCGGTCTCGATGGGATGGGAACCCTCGCCGCTCTGCCGAGCACAGCCAAGGCCATAGTCGTTTCAATGCACGACAACGAGCAGACCCGCCAGGCCGTGGCCAAAGCAGGAGCCTCAGGCATGTTCTCGAAGGGGGTACCCCTCATCGAGATCGCCTCCGCCATCAGAGCAGTTGCCGATGGAGAAGTCCTACTCACCGGGGTTCCCATCGCCGAGAAGTACCGCCGCCCCACCCTCGATCCCGGCGCCGCTGCGCTGACCGACCGCGAGACGGAAATACTGTCTCTACTGGCGAAAGGCGTGTCGTCGACCGAGGATCTGGCCGATCGCCTGTTCATCTCTCAAAAGACGGTGAAGAACCACCTGGCTTCGATCTTCAGCAAGTTGTCGGTGGCGGATCGCACGCAGGCCGCGATCGAAGCAATCCGCTTGGGAATCGCGAAACCGAAATAGGCCCTCGGTCCCATGGGGACCCGTAAACATCGAGCCTATCGTTTGATGGCGGGCAATGACTTCCCCAAAGGTTGTACTCCAGGAGGTACTTCATGTTTGAAATGTGGACCAAGCTGACAGCATGGATGAAGGAAGAGCAGGGCGCCAGCATGGTGGAATATGCCCTGTTGGTCGTTCTGATCGCAATCATCGCAATCGTGGCCATATCGATCGCCGGCCGGCAGGTTTCGACCGCGTTCTCCACGATCGCCAACACGCTGTCCAACTAACGATCACACTTCATTGTCGGAAAGAGCCGGGCCGCCAGGGCCCGGCTCTTTGCGTTTCCTGCAAGGACTTCTGTTTTCGCGACTTCTGGGCCGGTCGACCCATACGGAAGATGCATGACCCACCCAATAATGGCGCCTCACAAGAGGAGGCAATAGGTATGGACAGGATCCGGGCAAAGTTGTCGGAATGGGTGACCGGCGAGAGAGGGGCGAGCATGGTGGAGTACGCCTTGTTGGTCGTTCTCATCGCAATCATCGCAATCGTGGCCGTGACGATCGCTGGGCGGCAGGTTTCGACCGCGTTCTCCACTATCGCCCAAACGTTGTCGAACTGACGACGTTTCATTGGCGGAAGAGCCAGGCCCCAGGCGGCCCCCCTCTTTGCGTTTGGTTTTGGAAGGCCTTCCGTTTTCGCGACTTCTGGGCCGAACGACCCATACGGTCTGCGCATACCTATCCCAATGATGCCGCCCTCAAGGGGGAGCAATTGGTATGAACAGGATCCGGGCAAAGTTGTCGACCTGGGTATCCGACCCGGGGGCGAGCATGGTGGAGTACGCCCTGCTGGTCGTTCTCATCGCCATCATCGCCATCGTGGCCGTGGCCATCGCCGGCGAAGAAGTGTCAATGGCATTCAGATCGATTGCCAACACACTACGCAACTAGGCAAAAGGCGAAAGTGCCGAATTTTCGTGCTCTGGACGGTCCCGGAACGACCTATGGCTCAAACGGACTGCGAGGGTCGCCTTTTTCGGGCCAAAGGTGACCCCAGCCATAGGTCGGAAGTCCCATAAAGCAAGATTGAGATCGACCGATACTCAATACCGAGCACAGTTCCTACAAGACAAGGAGGTCAAGATGCTCTCATTGTGGACCAAGCTGACCACGTGGGTGAAGGAAGAGAAAGGCGCAAGCATGGTGGAATATGCCCTGCTAGTCGTTCTGATCGCAATCATCGCCATCGTGGCCGTTTCGATCGCTGGACGGCAGGTTTCGACCGCGTTCTCCACGATCGCCAACACCCTCTCCAACTAACGGAGACCAAGAACTCGGAGGTGGGGATTCGCAAGGATCCCCACCGTCCAAGCCACCAAGGATGATCCGAAGGCCCCATACGGACCTCACCGGACAAATGGCGACAATGTTGAAACCCGACTACAGGAAAGACCCAAACGAAATGCCGATCCTCAACCTGATCAAAGCGAACGTGAAGACACAACGCGGCGCCGCCATGGTCGAGTACGCATTCCTGGTCATCCTCATCGCCATCATCGCTTTCATCGGAGTGCAGATCGCCGGCCAGCAGGTCTCAGTGGCCTTCTCTACCGTCGCCGACGGTTTGACGAACCCCAACTAGTTTCCCCCTCTCCCTGCGGCAGCCGCAAGGCCGCCCCACCCAAACGCCAGCCCCCCGGCTGGCGTTTTCGGTTTGTCAGGTGCCCACCCGGTTGACCTTGCCCCCCTTCGCAGACGATGGCGTCCGTTGTCCCCCCGCTGGCGGGGGGACCGATCGCCCCTTTGGGCGATCGAGGGGGGTGCGCGAACCGCACCGGTCGTCTGTGCCTGGTCGCGTTCTACGGGGCGACGAGAACCACGAAGCGGTCGTCTTCGAAGGCGGGGGTCCAGCCTTCTGATAGGAGGACCTGGCTCAAGCGGTCATCGTGTTTGAGGAGCGCCTGTTCGATGTCGTAGCGGGCGAAGACGTCCCGCCAGATCTTGTCGGCGTCACGAGCCTTCACGAAGTCGACGAAGTCATCCTCATACAACTCCGCCCGGTCGTCGATGTAAACGAGGCGGTCAGGCCACTCGGTATAGATGAGGTACCCACCGACTCCATCGTCATGGAAGGCCGGACCCGGCTGCAGGTGCCGCACCGCCTCGACCGCGAACAACTCGTCGTCGAGCCCTCCCTCGATCGGAACCGCCCACGGCAGGACGATGACCAGCGCCATGATCACCGCGTTCAGGATCCCCTGCACCCTCGTTGTAGAGGTCGCCTTCCGGCCGAGGGGCATCAACGAGCTCACGAACCAGGGAGCCAGCACCAGGCCGGCCAGCGGAACCGAGCGGTTGGCAGTGAAGGCGAAAGCCAGGAAGGGAACGATCACCCAGAGGTCGGCCATCGCCACCCTGCCCCTAATGGCGCCCACCAGGATGGCGATGATTCCGAGCAGGAACGGGAACAGCTGGATGCTGATCAGGTTCGGTGTCAGCCACTCCATGATGAGATCGAGCGCTTCGCCGTTGCCGAGGAACTGCAGGACGATCTGCCAGGTGCCGAGGCCGTGAGCCGTGAAGAGGGTGATCAGGGTGACGGCGGCGACATCGACGATCCGCCTGCGGTCGCGGCGGCGCAGCCCGTCCAGGACCAAGTAGCCGATTCCGACGACGAACCCCCCGTGGATCGACGCCCACAGCCACATCAAGGGGGGTAGGGCCCACCGGAGCCGCTCCTCGTCGGCCACGACAAGTACCAAGGCCAGGAAGCCCAGAGAGAGGATCACGGGACGGGGCGTGAAGTAGCCGATCAGGAGCCACATGACCCAGGTGGTGGCGACTGCGGCGGCCAGCGGCGACCGCAACACCCGATAGTTGCGGGCTGCGATCGATCCCACGATCAACAAAGCCCCGACGACGACGATCGGGGTGACCACCGCCAGGCCCCACTTGCGGTCGGCCCAGCCATAGAACAGGTCGGCCAGCCAGGATTGTGTGCGCCAGGCCCGGCCAGCGGCAGTGAAGCTAAACGGGTCTTCGGTGAGAACCCGACCAAGGTCGATCTGAAGGGTGCCGGCCCTGACATGCCACAGGTACGAATTGTCCCGGACCTGGATCCGCCCCGAGACCACCGCGGCGATGATCGGAACGGCTAACGCAATGTGACCGACCGAAACTCGCCCCCGGGCGGCCCCGGCCGTGGCCGCCATGGCTCAGTTGTTGATCGTCGAGAAGGTTTCGCTGATCTGGATCGCAGCCGGTCCCAGAAGGACGATGAACAACGCCGGGAAAATGCAGAACACCAGCGGGAACACGATCTTGACCGGCGCCGCAAATGCCTTCTCCTGAGCCCGTTGACGACGCTTAACGCGCATCTCGTCGGCCTGGACACGGAGCACCCGGGCGATGGCCACACCGAACGCTTCAGCCTGCATCATTGCCAGCAGGAAGGACCGGAGTTCGTCGAGATCGCTTCTCTCCATCAAGTGGCGCATGGCATCGCGCCGACTCACACCAACTCGCGTTTCCTGGAGCATGCGGAAGAACTCCTCGGTCAGGGCGCCAGGGACGGTCGATACGACGCGGGCCAGGGCCGAGTCGAAACCAAGTCCTGCCTCCACCGAGATGACGAGAAGGTCGAGAACGTCAGGCAGAGACCTTTGCATCGCCGACCGCCGCTCCTCGACCTTGCGGGAAAGCCACGCATCAGGGCCGAAGAAGCCAAGGACGATCGGGAAGAGGATCAGGACCAGCCGCTGGAACGCCGAGCCGGCCACCCTCTGGGCAAAGAAGGCGAGGACGATACCGATAACCGTTGTGAAGACCTTGATGACCACCAGGGACGGTGCATCGAGGTTGCCCGGGGTGCCGGCCAGCATCAGCTTGTGCTGGAGCTTGTTCATGTAGCCGAGCGGGGTGAACCTGTTCAGGACCTTTCCCATGCCCAGGACAATCGGGGCGATCGCTCGTTCCGCCAGGGGCCGCGTCAGGGTCTCTTCTCTGATGCTGCCGGTCTTGCCGTAGACACCGAGGCGGTCGATGGCGGCTTTCTGGGCACGCACGACGCCATTGCCGATCCAAACGAACAAAGCGATAGCCGCCGTGAAAACGGCTACCACCGGAAAGAGAAGTGCTGGATCCATTTCTACCTCAAACCTCGATGTCGACGATCTTCCGAAGCCATATACCGCCCGCAATCATCAGGAGACCACCGGCGATCAGCGCAACAATCCCGAAGGTGGTCGAGAAGAGGGTGCCGATGTACTCGGGATTGCTGGCAAAGAGGAAACCACCCATGGCAAAGGGGAGGATTCCCAGGACGATGGCGGAAATGCGACCTTCTGCGGTGAGGGCCCGGATTTCACCCTTGAGCCGGTTCCGCTGCCTCATCGTCTCTGAAACGGTCTGCAGGACCTCGGCCAGGTTTCCACCGACTTCTCGCTGGATCTCGATGGCCATCACGGCCCATTCGAAGTCCTGGGACTGGGTGCGGGTAGTGATGCCCTGGAGAGCCGCCACGACCTGACGTCCCAAGCGGGCTTCGACTATGGCCCGGCCGAACTCTCGAGCCGTGGGGTTGGGCGCCTCGGTGGCAACTGCTTCTACCGCCTGGAGGAGGGAGTACCCGGCTCGTAGCGAGGTCGAGATCAAAGTCAGGGTGTCGGGAAGCTGGTTCTCGAAACGCCGCTTCTCCCGACCTCCGAGGAAGTTGAGTAGTCCGATAACAATAAGAATGCCGAAGGCGAAGAAGACGCCACCCATGATCGGGTTCCCGGTGAACAGAGCTGCCAGAACCCCGATGACAGCAGAGAGGCCAAAACCGCCGGCCACGGCCTCACCGGCCGACAAAGGAATGTTCGCCTGCTCGAGGGCGGAGTTGACACCGCTGAGCAAACCACGCCTTCTGACCTCTTCCTCGGCCTTCTGGCTGAAGAGGCGCAGGAGGGGGATACGGTCGAAAAGGGACTTCTTCTCCTCGGCGGCACCGCGACGCCCGTAGGCCTCGAGGCGGCGCTTGAAGACGGAGCCGGCGTCTTCGCCGCTCCGGCCGAAGAGGATGAAGATGAACAAACCGATGGCGGCTCCGAGCCCGAGAGCGGCGAGACCGAGAAGCGAGGAAGCCGAGATAGGCAGGTTGCTGCGGACCACAAACGGTTCGGCGGACTCGAATGTCACGGTGGTGCTGGGAGCCGGGAGGGTGGTCGTGACGAAGCCGGACACATCGACGGTCTGGACGGCAGACAGCCCTGCGTAGGTCACGGAGAACTCGACGGGTCCGGCGTTGAACACCGGGCTCCCGAGACGAACCACAAGCAGGTTCCCGATCTCACGCTGAATCTGTCCGTACAAAGCGGCAAGCTGGGCGGGATCGGAGGTCGACAGGAACAGACCCTCCCCCGCATCGGCGATCTGCTGCACGGTGGCGGGCTGAAACTCGGGCGACTCCAACGCAACTCCGAACACCCGGACCGGGTTGTTGGGGTTGTTGATGGCAGCCAGGACATCGTCAATAGTCGACGTGCTGACAGTGTCGGCGCCGTCGGTGAGAACAATGATGTTGCGGCGCAGCGCCGAAGCGTTGCTTTGCTCGAAGAGGTTGATGCCCTGGATGACACCGTCATTGAAGGCGGTCTCGCCGCCGGCCTCGAGTTCAGCGATGCGCGCCGTGAGGGCCTCGATGTTGGTGGTGAACCCGGAGACCGTCTGCACGGTGTCCCCGAAGGTCACAAGTGCGATGAAGTCACCCGGGCGCTTCTGGGAAACGAAGTTGGTGGCGGCAGCCTTGGCCGCCTCCATCGGGGCCCCTTCCATCGAACCCGAGACGTCGATGACGAGAACGATCCCGACCGGCTCCTGAGTCTGACCAAGCGGCTCGACACCGACCAGTTGGACCGATTGACCGTTGGCAGTCACGGTCAATTGCTCGGGGTCGAGTTCACCGTCGAGATTCCGGAACTCGACCACAATCGTGGTCGAGCCATTGAGGTCGTAGCGCTCGGTGTTGATGTCGACGATCTCCATCGCCGGCTCGGTTTGGGCCATGGCCAGCGACGAAGGCACGAGCACGGCGAGCACCGCCAGGAGCAGAACGATCCGCTTCACAACAACCCGATTCATCTCAGAGCGAACTGATCGGCACGCTTCGCGAACGGCTCCGGATCGAACAGGTCGGCCGGCAGCCGGATACCCATGTCCTGAAGGTGCTCGGAGAAGGTTGGGCGGATTCCGGTCGCCTTGAGACGGCCGAGGTATTTTCCGGAGGACTGGTCGATGCCGGCTCCGAAGTCGAACAGGAAGAGATCTTGGAGGGTGATGATGTCGCCCTCCATCCCCTCGACTTCGGTGACATGAGTCACCCGGCGGGTTCCGTCCTTGAGGCGGGAAACATGAACGATCAGGTCGACGGCCGACGCGACTTGCTCACGAATTGCCTTGACCGGCAGGTCGAAGCCCGCCATCAACACCATGGTCTCGATACGAGACAGAGTGTCACGGGGGGCGTTGGAGTGAATCGTGGTCAAGGAGCCGTCATGTCCGGTGTTCATTGCCTGGAGCATGTCGAGGGCTTCTCCGCCTCGGCACTCACCAACCACGATCCGGTCGGGACGCATACGGAGGCAGTTGCGCACCAGGTCGCGGATGCCAACCATTCCCTTGCCTTCGATGTTGGCCGGCCGGGCCTCCAAAGAAAGGACGTGGTCCTGGTGGAGCTGAAGCTCGGCGGCGTCCTCCACGGTCACGATGCGCTCGTCGTCGGGCAGGTAGCTCGAGAGGACATTGAGGGTGGTGGTCTTACCCGAGCCGGTACCACCCGAGACGATGATGTTGAGGCGACCCCGGACGCAGGCCCGGAGGAAGTCAGCCGTCCGCTGGTTGAAAGTGCCGAACTTGACCAGGTCGGCCTCGGTGAAGGGGTCGACCGCGAACTTACGGATGGTCAGGAAGGGGCCACCGATCGCCAGTGGGTGGACCACTGCGTTGACACGGGAACCGTCGGGAAGGCGGGCGTCGACCATCGGGGTGGATTCGTCGACGCGTCGGCCGACCTGGCCCACGATTTTGTCGATGATTCGACGGAGGTGGACTTCGTCAACGAAGCGGACATCCGTCTTGATGATCTTGCCTCTCTGCTCCACATAGACGTCATAGGGGCCGTTCACCATGACTTCGGTGACTTCGGGATCGTTCAGAAGGGGGTCGATGGGACCGTAGCCGAGTACGTCAGAAGCGATCTCGTTGAGAAGCTGACGGCGATCAGACACCGTGAGCGGGACGGCTTGCTCCTGGTCAATCGCCCACTCCAGCATCTCCATGACCCGCAGACGCAACTCGGCGTCCGACATTTGCCGGTCATAGAGGGTGGGACCCAGCTCCTCGACTACCTTGAAGTGCAGGCGGCCTCGCAGCTCGGTGAGAGCTTCGTTGCGTGTACTGGAGACGGTTGACAGCTCGTTGCGACGAGCGGCTGCTACCCGGTCTGCGAGAGATGACATTTTGTTAATACCCCTTTCGAGCCCATTGGAAGTGAACTCACTTTCGGCGTAAGAAACCTCGGCCTTGAGAAGGTTCCGGGACCGGGCCAGCTATCAACTCGGCTACGGATTCGAAACCTTTGGCCACCCGGGACTTGGGCGCCGACTCAACCACCGGTCTACCTTCGTTCATGGAGGCGGCAACCGCCCCGTCGGATGGAATGGCGGCAGAGATACTCATTTTGAGTGCCCCCTCGATCTCTTTGTCGTCGAGGCGGGCTTTGGCGTTCGAACGGTTCAGGATCAGCTTGACCTTGCTGGTTGGGAACTTGAGAAGGCGCAGGGTCTCGAGGGCCAGCTTGGCGTTCTTCACCGATGGCAGGTCCATGTCGACCACCTGGAGGATCACATCCGCCTTCTCCAGGAGAGAGAGCAACAGTTCGTCGAGCATCGAGGCGGTGTCGACGATGACGTAGTCATAGGTCTCCCGCAGGAGAGTCACGACTGTGATCAAGCTTTCAGTAGAGATGTCGTCGGCGAAGGCCGGCTCCAACGGAGCTGCCATTACCTTGAGCCCGCTGGGATGGTCGGTCAACAACGATTCAAGCAACTGCGGATCGAGGTGATGCAACTCGTGGGCAGCGTTCACGAGTGTGAAACGCGGCTCGAGTTGGAGGACCAGGCAGACGTCTCCGAACTGCAGGTCGGCGTCGACTAGAACGACTTTCTTGTCTTCGAAGCGCGTAAGGAGCATTCCCAGATTGGTGGCCACGACGGTCTTGCCGGATCCACCTTTGGCGCTCATCACGACGATGATCTGACCCTCGTCCTTGTGGGTCGCGACCGGTACGACTGCCGCCACCTTGCGCTTGAGGACATCGTTGGCGAACTGCTTGATCGCCTCTTCAATCTTCTCTTCTGTGAGAGGGGCCTCGATGACCTCGGAGATGCCGGCCCGCATTGCGGCCCTGAGCAACCCCGAGGTCACCTGATCTGCTACTGCGATGAGGATGAGGGACGGGTCTTCGTTCCTCAGTGTCCGCACGGCGTCGATGCCCTCTTCATTAGAGATGGAGGGCCCGATCAACACCATCCGCAGCTCGCCACCTTCGGTGGTGGCAACAGCCTCGGTGATTGACCTGACTGTGGGCAACCGACCATCGAAGAGCCTCTTGGCTTCATCGATGAAGCTGGCGTCTTCGTCTACTACCAGCAGGTTGTTTTCGGTTATGGACACTATCTATTCCTACGCAGTCTCGTTGTTTGGATCAGTTCCCGAAGATGTCTTCAAGCAGGTCACCGGCGAACAGTGACTCGATTGTGACACCGTCCGTGTCTACTTCGATGAAGTCGGCAGGCACCAGAGTCATCCAGACGGACCCGTTGTCGAACGAGAAGGCGATGCGCTCGGCCTGCTCGGGGGTCACCTCCAGGGTGAAGACGGTTTCGACTACCTGCTCCTCCGCAGCGATCGGGGCACCCGTGGGATCCACCTCGGGGACGACGATGGGGGTTCCCTCGCCTTCCTCGGCGCGGACATCCCGGGCGACCGCAAGCACCGGCAGGCCCTGAAGGACGAACCGGGTATAAGTGACGGTCTCCGTGGTTTCGTCGGCGCCGGCCTCTCCTTCGGTGCCGGTCGTGTCGGTTGGTACGCCGAAGATCGGCGAGTCGACCGGGATCTGATTGAACTCGATGTCCACGGTGATGATCAGGTTGATCAAGTCACCGGGGCGGACAAAGCCATTCACGCCACGAACCGCATCGGTCGAGATCGTCATTGCTTGCTTGCCCGAAGGTATGAGCTCGGAGAGAGGCTTCAGGTTGACCGTCAGCTGGGCCCACTGGCTCTGCGAGATGATCTGGTTGCGGTCGATCGGGCCTACCGCCAGGCGGCCGCCCACGATTGCCTGAAGTTCCTGATCAGTGGTGATCGCTCCATCGGGGAGATCTTCGACGTTCTCCTCACCCGCGGCGAACCATTCGGACTGCAAGGCCAGTGACCCGTCTGAACCCTGCGGGATGAACTGGGTGGCACGAAAAACCGGGGTCTTCTCGCGGTTGGCCTCTACATCGTTCCTGATTCCATTGAGGAATTGGAACACCGCAAAGGCAGCAACACCTGCGAGCAGCAGGGCCACCAACAAAACTAACGCTCTCCTACCCATCCAAAGCTCCTTATTGACAAAGCTGGAAGCCCCCGATTCGGAATCGCTCTAAAAAGAAGGGCCGCAGCCAATAACCAGTTGTCAGTTGTCACTAGTTCTTCGACCCGGAATTCGCCACTCTTTAGGCCCCCGTTGGCCCGAGCCGCTCGAAGGCTCCCACAAGTGACTAGTCCGGTCAAGGTCTGTACCTAGCGACGACCGATTCCCCGCTCCTTGAGCTCTTGGAGAATGGCTTCGAGAGAAGCATCGACAGTGATGGGTTCGGGCTCGGCCGGGGCCGGCCCAAATTCGCGCTCAAATTCTCGGCGAGCAGGCCGTTTGGCGGGCCCGGGCTGGGGTGCCGGCTGGGTGCTGCGCTCCTGCCACTCCGGCAATGCCTGCTTGATCGACAGGCTGATGCGGCGCCGTTCTTCTTCTTTCTCGGTAATTTTGACCTTGACCTGCTGGCCGATAGAGAGTTCCAACTCGGGTGATTCGACCCGGTGGATGGCGATCTCGGAGACATGAACCAGGCCCTCGACTCCTTCTGACACCGAGATGAAGGCACCGAAAGGAACCGTCTTGGTGACCAGGCCATCGACGACGTCGCCGACGTTGGCGGAGCGGGAGAACACCTCCCAGGGGTCTTCGAGGGTCTGTCGAACCGAGAGCGATATCCGCTCACGTTCGCGATCGACCTCGAGAACTTTGACCTGGACCTTGTCGCCAACCTTGACCATTTCGGACGGATGGGAGATGTGCTGCCAGGACATTTCGGAGACGTGGACCAGGCCGTCCATGCCGCCGAGATCGACGAAAGCACCGAAGTTGACCACCGAGGAGACCACTCCGGGTCGAATCTCGCCTTCCTTGAGGTCGTCGAGGAAAGCGGCTCGTTGCTCGGCCTGCTCCTCTTCGAGATAGGCCCGGCGGGACAGGACCACGTTGTTGCGATTGCGATCGAGTTCGATGACCTTCGCTTCGATGTCCTGGCCGATGAAAGGATCGAGATCCCTGACCCGGCGAAGATCCACCAATGAGGCGGGGAGGAAGCCACGGAGCCCGATATCGACGATCAGGCCGCCCTTGACGACCTCGATGACGGTTCCCTTGACGGTGCCGCCCTGCTCGGTGATCTTTTGGACCCGGCCCCAAGCGCGCTCGTACTGGGCACGTTTCTTGGAAAGAATCAAACGGCCTTCGTCGTCCTCTTTGTTGAGAACGAGGGCCTCGACCTTCTCACCCACCGATACAACGGTGGTGGGGTCGACATTCGCCCGAATCGACAGTTCTTCGGTCGGGATCAATCCTTCGGATTTGTACCCGACGTCGACCATGGCGCCGTCGGCATCGACGGACACAACCGTCCCTTCGACGATGTCTCCCTCCTTGAACTCGACCACCGTTTGGTTGATGGCGGCCTCGAAGTCGTCGCCGAAGTCATCGGGCAAGGACTCGACGCTGGGGGGGACAATCACCGCTCGCTCATTGGCACCAGCAGGAGCTGGGCTTGTCGACTCCGTGGGTGAATCCGAACTGGTGGGTTCCACGGTCGGTTCGCCAGTGGGTTCGCCAGTCAGTTCGCCAGTCGGTTCAGTAGTCGGTTCAGTAGGGGGCTCGTCGGGCGCCGGCGCGGGCGGCGCGGTTTCGGTTTCAGTGGGCATAGGTAGTTGCTCGACCTCCAGAGGATTGCTCCCCGGCAGATAGCGCCGAGGCAAGAGACAGCTTATCAGAAGACCACCCGAAAGGCACCAGGCAGAACGTCAGGCGGAAGTCCGGCGAACTTTGTCTGGCCGCCGGCCTTCCAAGGGGTACAGGGCGGTCGCCCCTTGGGGGAAGAATCGGCGAAGGAACAATCCTGGCGAGCTTTTGGACGATGCCTGCAAATTTGGTCATTGGCGCCCGGCGCCAGCGAAAAAAGGTCATTCAGAAACGAGTACCGGGACTGAGTACCCAAATTTCGTTCTGGGCGGGCGCCATTGACCAAATTTGCGCAACCACCCGAAGGAACCCGGAGCTCCCTCTCCTTCGGCGATTCTTCCCCGAAGGGCCGACACCTCGCTCCCTCGTTCGGCCGCCTTCCTCACGTGATCCGCTTCAGTTCCGCCAGGTTGGGGCCGGTGGAGACGTCGACCCGCAGGGGGACGGCGAGCTCGACCACATCTTCCATGACCCGGGTCACCAATTCCGTCGCCGCTTCTAGTTCGTCGACCGGGGACTCGAGGATCAGTTCATCATGGATTTGGAGCAGCATCGACGACGCCAGCTCACGCCGGGACATTTCCGCGTCGAGATCGATCATCGCCCTCTTGATGATATCGGCCGCGGTCCCTTGCACCGGGGCGTTGAGAGCCATCCGCTCTCCCATCTGCCGAATTCGGAAATTGTCGCTCTTCAGCTCCGGCAGGTAACGGCGGCGGCCGAACAGGGTCGTGGTGTATCCCTGATTTCGGGCCTGTGTCACGACCCCGTCCATGAATGCCTTGACGTCGGGGAACTGGGCGAAGTATTCGTCGATGTGATGACGGGCCTCGTCACGTGTGATCCCGAGGCGATCCGCCAGCCCGAAAGCCTCCATCCCGTAGAGCAGGCCGAAGTTGATCGTCTTGGCCCGGCGGCGCATCTCGGTAGTCACCTGGTCGAGTGGCACCGAGAAAACCCGGGAGGCGGTGGCGGTGTGTATGTCGGCTTCGGTTGCGAAGGCCTCCACCAGACCCGGGTCGTGGCTCATGTGGGCGAGAACCCGGAGTTCGATCTGGCTGTAATCGGCGACCAGAAAGGTCCAACCGTCGCGCGGGATGAACGCCCGGCGAACAGTCTTTCCAGTGTCCGAACGCACCGGGATGTTCTGCAGGTTGGGTGTGTCCGAAGACAGCCGGCCGGTCGTCGCCGCCATTTGGTTGAAGCTGGTGTGGATCCGACCTTCGGTGGTGATCAGGGGCAGATACCCATCCACGTATGTCGATCGGAGCTTTTCGAGCTCGCGATAGTTGAGCAGGTGCTGAACGATCGGATGCGATTCGGCCAGCTTCTCCAGAACGGATGCATCTGTGGAAGGGGCTCCGGTGGAGGTCTTCTTGAGGACGGGCAGTTTCAACTTCTCATACAGGACTTCGCGCAGCTGATTGGTCGAGTTCACGTTGAAGGGATCGCCCGCCTCCTGGTGGATGCGGCGCTCGAGCTCCGACAGCCGGCTCCGGAGGTCGGAGCCCATCTCCTCGAGATAGGTCCGATCGACCCCGATCCCGGCATGCTCCATCCGCGCCAGGACCGGCACTAGCGGCAGCTCGAAACGTCGGAACAAGTCGACCTCGTCGCGGGCTTCGAGTTCGGCCTCCAACCTCTCGGCGAGCTGGGCCACGGCTTCGACCCGACGTCCGGCAGCATCGAGGTCAGGACCGCTCGAGAAGTCCAGCGTTCCCTGTTTGCCGATCGGCTCACCCTGGTCGGGTGATTCCAATTCGAGCTTCAGATACTTGGTGGCGATGGAAGCCAGGTCGTACTCCCGAGTGGCCGGGTTGAGCAGATAGGAAGCGAGGGCCGTGTCGAAGTCAAGCCCGGCAAGCTCGTATCCGGCGTCGAGGAGCCGCCGGATCAGGTCCTTGCCG
Source organism: Acidimicrobiia bacterium (assembly GCA_035525055.1). GTDB lineage: Bacteria > Actinomycetota > Acidimicrobiia > Spongiisociales > ZC4RG35 > DATEEG01. The sequence goes on from DATLEZ010000113.1 coordinate 39,497, forward strand.
TCGTGGGCGACCTTGGCGATCGCGGGGTCGGCCAGGATCGCGGCGAGGCTCGTGAAGGCATCGAGCGGAATCGCCACCGCCTCGCTTTCCCCGGTGAAGACCGCCAGACCCCATAGGCCATTGGAGTCGATCAGATCGAGAACCAGGCGCCCGCCCGAGCCCAGCCGGCCGATCTCCGCCGGCGCTTCGATCAAACGCGTCTCTGTATCGAGCGTGGCTTGCTGGACCGCCACTCCCGAAGCAGGACGCACCTCGAGTAGATCCTCCCACAGACTGAAGAACTCGAGGCTCTCGAAGGTCTGCTTGGCGGCGGTTCGGTCCCACTCGCCGAGTTGAAGGCGTGCCAGGTCCAGGTCGAGATCGAGGTCACGAACGAGGGTCATGAGCTTGCGATTGAGGAAAGCCTGATCGCGGTGCTCGGCCAGGTTCTGTCGAAGCCTTGGGGTGAGGTCGTCCAGATGGTCGTATATCCCCTCCAGGCTGGCGTAGTCCGCGATCAGTTTCGAGGCAGTCTTCTCCCCCACCCCTGGCACCCCGGGGAGGTTGTCCGAGGTGTCTCCCCGCAACGCCGCGTAGTCGACGTACTGATCCGGATTGATTCCGTATCTCTCGAAGACGTAGCCCTCATCGGCGACGATCACGTCAGTGATGCCGCGGCGGGTGTAAAGCACCTTCAGGTGGTCGTCGATCAACTGGAACGCATCGCGGTCTCCGGTGACCAGAAGAACGTTCCATGCCGCGGTACGGGCCATCTCGCCGATCGAGGCGATCAGGTCGTCGGCTTCGTACCCGTCCATTCTGAGCTGGGCGACTCCCAGGGAGTCGAGGACCTCGTTGATGAGGGGAAGCTGGCTCTTGAACGCGTCAGGTGCGGCCTCCCGCTGAGCCTTGTACTCGGGATACTCGGCCGAACGGAAGGTCTGGCGGGAAACGTCCCAGGCCACTGCCACGGCGTCGGGGTGATGGTCTCCGAGCAGTTTGATGAGCATCCGGGTGAACCCGTAGGCGGCGTTGGTCACCTGTCCTGAGGTGGTCGCAAGGTCGGGCGGCAGGGCGAAGAACGCCCGGTAGGCGATCGAGTTTCCATCTAAGAGAGCAAGGGTTGGCATTCGAGTTCAGGGTCGGGTGAGGGTCAGTCGCCGAGGCGATCGATCAAGGCAGATCGCTTCGCCTCGAGGAAGAGGCGGCGATTCTCGAGACGGGCCAGAAGGCGCTCGAAGCGATAGACGTCGTCTCTGGTCAACGTCGATTCCAGCGGCTCGATTCCGAGCGCGGCGTCACGGTGAGCATCGCTGTCGATGAGACGGTGAGCTTCCAACTCGGCCTGGATGAGGACCCTCTCGGCCTCGATCACCTTTATCTCATCGAGAATGTGCAGCAGTTTGTGCTCGATCCTCAAAGGCATCGGCGCCACCCTAGAACGTTCCGCGATCGGGCACGACGGCGATGCCCCGGTTGCCCGGCAGTCGAACGAGACCGCGCGGCTTCCCTCCTACAATTCAGGGCACGCCGGAGTGTCGAAATTGGCAGCCGAGATGGACTCAAAATCCATTGCGGGAAACCGCGTGCGGGTTCGAATCCCGCCTCCGGCACAGCGCGCGCAGGCCGTCTTAGATCCCGAAAGTCAACACTGCGATCGCCATCGCGGGTCGATGAGACGGTCGACGCTCGGTTCGGTAGATATGGCAGGTCCTTTGTGACTAGTACGACTACATGTATCGTGGATCGTGCAACGGCCACTCGAGCCCCCATCCTTAGCCGCATCCCCCCACTCCCCCACTCCCTGGCTCAGGATGAACGGGCGCTGACGGTGGCCGTTGCAACTCTTCTTCGGACGGAAGTCGGCAGACGGAAGACGGAAGCCAGAGAACGGCAGCGAGGCGGGTTAGTGGAGGGCGGCCGCGAACGCAGCCACTGCCTCAGACAGCGACCTGGCCGCCGACTCGGGTGAGTCTGCATCCAGCACTCGCCGCACCATGGCGGTGCCGACGATCACACCGTCGGCCAGGTCCCGGACCGCCCGAGCTTGTTCGGGCGTCGAAATGCCAACGCCGAAGACCAGAGGTGCCTTGGTGTGCTCCCGGACCCGTTCCGACAACGCCCTGGCATGGGAGCTGGCCGACGCTCGCTCACCTGTCACTCCCATTTCGGCGACTCCGTAGATGAAGGCGGGGTCGGCGGCGGCGACGGCTTCGATGCGCTGGTCGTCCGACGTTGGCGAAACGAACTGCACGACGCCCAGGCCTCGCGCCGCAGCGGCCGCCCGCAGCAGCCCACACTCCTCCAATGGCAGATCGGGGACGATGATCCCTGCCGCCCCGGCGTTGTCGAGCTGATCGACAAACGCCTCCCACCCGACCTGCATGACCGGGTTGGCGTATGTCATCGCGAGCACCGGTTTGCCGGTGCGGGAGGCGACTTGCTCGATGATGCCGAGAGCAACGCGGATGGTCGTTCCCGCCGCCAGTGCCGCCTCGCTGGCCGCCATGATCACGGGGCCGTCCATGAGCGGGTCCGAGTACGGGATCCCAACCTCGAAGGCATCGGCCCCGGCGTCGGACATGGCCACGAAGAGATCGACCGAACAAGCCGGGGAAGGAATCCCGGCGGTCATGAAGGGCAGCAGGCCCGCGCCTTCGCGCTCGGCCAACGCGGCCCGGATCCGTTGATGTCCGTTCATTCGGCCGGCCGGTGGCTGGCGATCGTGTGAAGGTCCTTATCGCCCCGACCGCTCAGATTGATGAGAACGGTCTTGCCGGCAAGGCGGGTTGCGTTACGCACCACCCAGGCCAGGGCGTGGGCCGACTCGAGCGCCGGAATGATCCCTTCGCTTCGGGCGAGGAGGTCGACGGCGGCCAAAGCCTCTTCATCCGTGGCAGTGTCGTACACCGCCAGTCCGGCATCGGCGAAGTAGGCATGTTCGGGGCCGACCCCCGGATAGTCGAGTCCCGCCGAGATCGAATGAGCCTCTTGCACTTGACCATCGGCATCTTGCAGGAGGTAGGTCCTGGTCCCATGGAGGACGCCCGGCCGCCCGGCGGTGATGGAGGCACCGTGGCGGCCCGAGTCGAGCCCGTGGCCACCCGCTTCGACCCCGACAAGTTCAACCCCGGTTTCGGCGAACGGGTAGAAGATGCCCATCGAGTTGGATCCGCCGCCAACACAGGCCACTACGACGTCCGGCAACTCACTACCAAGTTGAACCAGGCATTCGTCGCCGATGACGCGCTGGAACTCGCGCACCATCCACGGGAAGGGGTGCGGGCCGACAACGGACCCGATGATGTAATGGGTGCGGTCAACGGTCTGAACCCAGTCGCGCATCGCCTCGCTGACCGCGTCTTTGAGGGTGCCGGCCCCGGACGTGACCGGGACGACTTCGGTTCCGAGAAGCTTCATTCGCTGGACGTTGAGAGCTTGTCGCTCCATGTCGACCACGCCCATGAACACGGAGCACTCGAGGCCCAGCGCCGCCGCCGCGGTGGCGGCTGCGACCCCGTGCTGGCCGGCCCCGGTCTCGGCGATCACTCTGGGTTTGCCCATTCGGCGGGCGAGCAGTGCCTGGCCGACGGCGTTGTTGATTTTGTGGGCGCCGGTATGAGCGAGGTCTTCGCGCTTCAGAAGAATGCGGACCCCGAGGTCGGACGAAAGGCGGCCTGCCGTCTGCAGCGGCGTCGGACGACCGACGAAGTCGGCCAGCCATCGCTCGAACTCGGCGCGAAACGCGGGATCGTTCCAGGCCGACTCGAACTCCTTCTCCAACTCGAAGAGAGCCGGCATCAAGGTCTCGGGGGCAAACCGCCCGCCATAGTCACCAAAGCGACCGGCCTCGTCGGGCCGGGCCAGGGGTTTGGGGATCACGCTTGCTTCGCCTCCCGGACAAATCTCGCCACGAGATCGGGATCCTTGATACCGGGCCGCGATTCGAGGCGGCTGGAGGCGTCGACACCCCAGGGTCGGGTGAGCCGAATCGCCTCACCGACGTTGTCAGGGCCGAGACCTCCGGCGAGAACGAACCGCCGATCGGTGGAAGGCAGAAGTCGAAGATCGAAGGTCTGGCCGGTACCGCCGAGCTCCGGTCCCGATCGATTGTCGAAGAGAGGCACATGGGCCTCGGGGATGGCCGACACGTCGAAGTCGAGGTCGATCGGACGCAGGACGAACAACCCCACCTCGGCCGCCATTTCGGCTGCCTCCGAAGCGTGGGCACCGTAGGGCTGGACCGCGTCGACTCCCACGGCCAGAGCCGCAGCGATGAGGTCCTCCGGGACGAGACCCTTGGTCAGGAGGACCGCTTGCGTCGTCACCATTGCAGCAAGTTCGGCGGCTCGATCGACGGTGATGGCCCGCGGTGACTCGGGCACCAGGACCAATCCGATAGCGTCGGCTCCGGCGGCCTCAGCGGCGACGATGTCCTCGGCTCGCGTCATCCCGCAGACTTTGACCCAGGTCATTTGGCCTCGGCGGTCATCCGGCGATCTCCCTGATAAGAGAGGAGGGGTCGGCGCTGCGGACCAGCGCCTCGCCGACGAGGACGGCGTCGTAGCCAGCCGCCCGCATACGCGATGCCTCGACCCCGGAGTGGATTCCCGACTCGGCGACCGTCACGGCTGCATCAGACAGGAACGGGGCGATGTCCTCTGCCGTGGCGAGATCGACCTCGAACGACGCGAGGTCACGGTTGTTGACTCCGACGATGCGAGCGCCAAGGTCGACGGAAAGCTTGGCTTCGTCGATGGTGTGAACCTCGACCAGGGCGCCGAGGCCAGCCCGACCAGCGTCGTCGAGCAGCGCTGCCAGCTCATTAGGGGTGAGAGCGGCGGCGATCAACAGGACAGCTGAGGCCCCCATCGCCCGCGCCTCCCAGATCTGGAGGGATTCGATGACGAAGTCCTTGCGGAGGATCGGGAGACCGGTGGTCTCGCGAGCGCCGACCAGATCCTCGGGGTGCCCGGCGAAGAACACCGGTTCGGTGAGGACCGAAAGGGCGGCAGCCCCGCCGGCGGCGTAGCGCCGGGCCTGCTCGACAGCGTCGAGGTCGATCGCGAGGTCACCCTTGGATGGAGACCGGCGCTTGATCTCGGCGATCACCGCCAGGCCGGGCAGGGACAGGGCTTCTTCGAACGAAGGGGGCGATGCCGCGGCTTCGGCTTTCTCCATCACCGCAGCCCGACGGGTTCGCAAATCGGCGACCCGTTCCCGGGTGGCGTCGAGAATCCTGTCGAGCATGAGAGGAATGGTAGGTCCGCTCGCTGGCGGGCCTACCGGTTCGTGGTTTGGGGTTCGAGGTCCGGGATTCTGACTACAACCGATTCCCATGGGCCCAGGCGGCCGTCGAACGCGGACGATTCCCTGGTGTGATCGGTGCCCACCACAACTTCACCCTTGAGTTCGTGCCTGATGGATGTGTCGGCGAGGTTGGCGGCAACCGCGAAGGAGTCCGCGCCCGGGTTCGATCGTCGGTACGCGACGACCTGGCTGTCGGAGGGGAGGACCTCGACGGAACCGCTGTGGAGGGCGGGATTCGCTCGCCGCAACCGCAGCAACCGACGGTAGAGAGCGAGACACGAGGCGGGGTCCTGCGACTCGGTCTCGACGTTTTGAACCGCATGGTCGGGATGGACCGGCAACCAGGATGCCGCGGTGCCGGACGCAGAAAATCCTGCGTGGGCCGTCGACGACCATTGCATCGGGGTGCGGCACCCATCACGTCCCTGGCCTAGGACCCGACGTCCATAGGGGTCCTGTTGCAACTCGGCCGGGATATCGGTCTCCACCATGCCGATCTCGTCGCCGTAATAAATGGTCGGCGTTCCCCGCAGAGTCAGCAGCAGGACGGCCATCGCCTTCGATTCCTCCCGCCCGAGCTTGGTGGCAATTCTCCGCTCGTCGTGGTTGCCCAGCACCCAGTTGGGCCAGGCACCGGGCGGCAAGGCTGCCTCCATCGCGATGATGATCTCGCGCAGTCGGACAGGGTCGACGCCTGCTGTCAGCGGCGCGAAATTGAAAGGCATGTGGAGCCCGTGGCCGTCTCCGAAATAGGAAGCCCATCGCTTCCAATCCCATTCGTGGATCTCGGCGATGGAGAAGCGCTCCGGGTACTCATCGAGGACGGAGCGGAACTTGCGGAAGAGAAGGTGGATGTCCGGATCGGCGGAGTCGTAGATGTGGTCGGTGGCGGCCCACTCGGGGTTGAACTTGTAGGAAGTCGGGTCGATCGATGCCGCCGGCGGGTTATCGCGCAGGAGGGGGTCTTTCAGGCACCGCTGAGCTACGTCGATCCGAAAGCCGTCGACTCCGCGATCCATCCAGAAGCGCAGGACATCGAGCATCTCGCGCTCGAGTTCGGGATTGCGCCAGTTGAGATCGGGCTGGGAGGCGAGAAAGGAGTGGAGGTAGTACTGACCGGTCTTGTCATCCTTCTGCCAGGCCGGCCCGCCGAAGACCGAGACCCAGTTGTTGGGTGGCGAGCCGTCGGGCTTGGGGTCACGCCACACGTACCAGTCCCGCTTGGGGTTGTCGGCGGACGAGGCCGACTCGATGAACCAGGGGTGTGCCGAACTGCTGTGGTTGGGAACGAAGTCGACCATCACCCGAAGACCGCGCCGGTGCGCCTCCATCACCAGTTCGTCGAAGTCGGCCAGGGTGCCGTACATCGGATCAACGCCGACGTAGTCAGCGACGTCGTAACCGAAGTCCTCCTGCGGCGATGGGTAGTGCGGGGACAGCCATATCGCGTCAACACCGAGATCGGCCAGGTAGTCGAGGCGGGAAGTGATCCCCGGCAGATCCCCTACCCCGTCACCGTTGCTGTCCTGAAAACTCCGCGGGTAAATCTGATAGATGACCCCGCGCTGCCACCAAAGAGGTTCCGTCATACGCGAACCTAAGGTTATAGGCCGCGCAAAGCGCGGCCTATCGCGAACCGGTTTCGGGTCCTCGCGAAACGACTCTCAATCCGAAGGCTAGAAGCCGTGGAAACCGCGGCCTATAACCTTAGGTTCGCGGTTTTCTAGTCTTCCACCACGCCGGCAACGGTACCGATGGTCACGTGGGCGGCTGGTTCGATGGAGCGGTGGAGCAGCCCGAGGCCGATGTGCGCTGACCGGCCGACCGAGAAGCCTGCGGTCGTGATCTTGCCGACTACCTCGGTGCCCGAGCGGACCTCGGCCGCCACGTCGACCGGGCCCTCGAGGGCGACCCGCCGCAGCAGGTGGCTGGCCTTGCCACCCCGGCTGTCCATCCGGGCTACCAGCTCCTGACCGAGGTAGCAGCCCTTCTGGAAGGAGACCGACTGGTCGACCAGCCCGGTCTCGTGGGGGATGGTCGACTCGTCGACGTCGCGATCCATGACCGGCTCGCGGGCTTCGACCCGCAGCGTCTCCCACTCCTGCCTCGACATGAACGGTGCCTCTACCGAACCGTCAATGAAGCCTCGTTCGACATCTCCCATGGGGGCGGCAACGGCTCCCTCGGGCAGGGTTCCGATGACGGTTGTCAGGGGGACGGGACGATGAATCGTGACCTTCACCCGGATCTTGTAATGGATGAGGTCGTCTGCCACCCGGTCGCCGACGCCGGCGTCAGTCACCAGGCCGATCCGCCCATCCACACCGAACACCCACAGCAGGGCGCGGAGTTTCCCTTTGGGGCCCAATAGAAACGAGCGCACGGCCCGGTCGGGCTGCATCTGGCCGAGGTCCTGGCTCAACAAATCGTTGAGGAACTTTCTGGCGTCGGGTCCCTCCACCACGACGAGTTCGTGGGTTCCTTCGATCCTGCGGGTATCAGACATTCGCAGCCATTGCCACGGCCTGCAGGGCCGCGGCAGCCTTGTTCATCGTTTCCTGGTACTCGACCGCCGGCTCCGAGTCGGCCACGATGCCCGCCCCGGCCTGAACCCAAGCCTGATGAACGGCCATCACGACCGTGCGGAGACAGATGGCCGTGTCGACGTTCCCGGAGAAGTCGATGTATCCGACCGCCCCGGCGTAAGGCCCTCGGGCCACCGGTTCGAGTTCGTCGATGATCTTCATCGCCGCAACCTTGGGCGCACCCGAAACGGTCCCATGAGGGAAGGTGGCTCGAAGTACGTCGACCGGGCCGACTCCGGATCGGAGCTTGCCGGAGACGCCGGAGACGATATGCATCACGTGGGAATAACGCTCGATGACCATCAAATCATCCACATGGACCGTCCCGAACTCGCAGACCCGGCCCAGGTCGTTGCGGGCCAAGTCGATCAACATCACGTGCTCGGCTCTCTCCTTGGGGTCGGCCAGGAGTTCCTCCTCCAGGCGTCGATCGGCCTCCTCGGAAGCTCCACGCGGTCGGGTTCCGGCGATGGGGCGGGAAAATGCCATCCCATCTCGGACCCGGGTCATCAACTCTGGAGATGATCCCACTACCGCCACTTCCGGATGCCGGAGGAAAAAGAGATAAGGCGATGGATTCACGACCCGGAGAGCGCGGTACACGGCGAAAGGGTCCACATCGGTGCGGGCGGTCAGGCGCTGGGAGACGACCACCTGGAATGCGTCCCCGTAGAGGATCCTCTCCTTCGCTTCACGGACCGCCGCCTCGAACTGTTGCTGGCTCATGGTCGAAACGACCTCGGGAAGTTGGGGTGTCTCGACCGAGGAGACGCGGTAGGAACGGGCCGTGCCGAGCCTGGCGGCATCCTGATCCAGTGACGCGACCGCCGCGTCGTACTGGGCGGTCGGATCGTCGCCGATCAGTACGTTGCGAACGAGCGTCACCGTCTGGGCGAAGCGATCGAACGCAGCCAGAGCCCCCACCGCCTGCCACATCATCTCAGGCAGGCGAAGGTCGTCGAGCGGCTTCTCATCCAACTTCTCGATGTAGCGCACGCAGTCGTATCCGAGGTATCCGACCAGGCCGGAGTGAAGCGGTGGCAACCCGGGAAGATCCGGTGTGCTGTGCATCGCGATCACGCTCTCGAGGACCTCCAGAGGATCGCCTCCCGGTATCTCTACTTCGGACTCGACCTTGCCATCGCGGCCGACCAGAGTGAACAGCGGGTCCCAGCCCAGGAATGACCATTGGGCCCACCGCTCCCCTCCTTCCACCGACTCGAGGAGGAAGCCGGGAGCATCGCCCACCAACTTCTCGAAGGCCGACACGGCTGTGTCGCGGTCGGCTAGCACCGTTTCGAAAACTGGTACGACGGAGTGGCGGGTGGCAAGGTCGAGGAACTCCGAGAGGGATGGTTTGGGCATGTTCAGATCTGGGAGAGATTCTCGAGGAAGGGGATGCTCACGATGATGTTGGTGAAGAAGGCCGAGAGCCGGCTGAGATTGCCCGTGAGCATCACGAGACCGAACGCGGCGAGGAGGAGGCCCGAGGCAATGTTGACGGGACGCAGGTGGGGCCGGGCACGAAGAAAGAATCTATGAAGTCCCAGGGCCGAAACCAGGAATGGGGTGCCAAGTCCGAGGGAGTAGGCGACGAGCAGCAGCACGCCCTGGGCAATTGTGTCCTTAGTGGCAGCGGTGGTCAAGACCACGGTCAGAATCGGGCCGATGCAAGGGGTCCAACCGAAGGCGAAGGCAGCCCCCATGACCGGTGGCGCCCACGGACCGAGCCGGGAGGGACGAACCTGCGGACGGGCGTCACGGCTGAGAACGGCCAGCGGTCCCCGCTGTGAGATCGCCAACGCAACCATCAGCAGGCCGAACACGACCACCACTCCGCCGGCAATACGGCTGGCGGTCGGAAGGTTGGCGGCCAGGACCCGCCCGATCGAACTGGCCGTGGCGCCGAAGGCAGCGAACACGACGGTGAAGCCCCCTATGAACAGGAGGACCACTCTGACCAGGCGCCGGTTGGAAGCACCTCCTTCCTCGATCTCGCTGACCGAGTATCCCGACATCATCGAGAGATACCCGGGCAAGAGCGGCAGCACACAGGGAGAGAGGAACGAGATAACGCCCCCTCCAAATGCAATCAAGATCTGGAGTACTAGTGCGGAGTCGGCCATTGAATCATCGAGGATCAGGTTTCGACCATTATCCCCCGACCGACCCGCCACCATGAATCGGCGTACCCCTTGAAGCTTCTCAGACCTCTGTTGCCGCTTGAGCGGTTCACAGCCCACGACCGGGCGGTGGCCCTCGTGATGTGGATGGTGGGAGTCGTACAGGGATTCGCCCAGGCCCATCCGACGGCCGGCCTCCCCTTCACCCGCCAGGGACTCGGCGTCAGCGAAGCCGACATGAGTGCGCTGCTAGCCGTCGCCCGACTCGCCAGTCTCGGAGCAATCGCCCTTTCCGTATGGGGTGATCGCAAAGGACGCCGGCGCCCTCTCCTGGTGGCCTACACCCTGTTGGTCCTGGCTACCGCAAGCAGCGGTCTGGCCACGGCACCGTGGCACTTCGGGGTCTCGCAAAGCCTCGTGCGGATAGCGGTGTCCGCTCTCTCTTCGCTGGGAGTGGTGTGGCTGGCCGAGCATCTGGCCCCGCACGTCCGCGCCTACGGAGTCGCGATCTACGGGGCCGCCGGAAGCTTTGGCGCTGCCATCGCCATCGTGGGCCTGCCATTGGCCGAACGCGATTGGAGATTTCCTTACGCCCTGACCCTTCTCGGACTGCTGCTGCTTCCGGTTCTGGTGCGTCGTCTCGAGGAGAGCCCGCTCGTCAGGTCCACCGCACCCACGACGAAGGTCCTGTCGGGGTTGGTGGCCGTGACATCCCTCCGCTGGTTCTACCTGGCGGGTATCGCCGGGCTGTTCCCAAGCGCCTTCCTGGCAGTCGGGCTGGCTTTCACGACCGAGCGCATGGTCGGGGACCTCGGCCTGTCGACCGGCACCGCCATCCTGGTCACCCTTGGGGGCGGAACGATCGGTGGAGTCGGGTTCTTCCTCGGCGGACGGCTGTCCGACTCATGGGGTCGTCGCCCGACAACGGTCCTTGCCTTAATTGCGATCCTTGCCGGAGGCCTGGGCATCTATCACTTCGAGGCGACCTGGATGCTGGTCGCCGCGATCGTGGTGTCGTCGTTCGGCTCGTTCGCGTATATCCCGGCCGCCAGCACCCATCGGGCCGAACTATTCCCGACCGAGTCGAGAGCCACCGCGGCCGCATCTCTCCATTGGATCGGCACGGTCGGTTCGGCTATCGGGCTGGGCCTGGGACGGTTCCTCATCGAGGGGCTGGGTCTGACCGGGACCCTCGACGTTCTGGGTATAGGCGTCCTCGTCGCTGCCGTCCTCACCCTGTTCCTCCCCGAGACCAAGGGGAAGTTGCTGGAGGGCTAGAGGTGATCACTTCGAAAGAACAACGAAGAAGACGAATCCTCTCATCGGTCGCACCCATTCCAAATTTGGCGCGTCGTTCCCGGTATATTCCAAATTCGGCCTGACGCTCCCGGAATCCAGGAGTGACGGGCCAAATCTCGTCAGAGCCGGGACTGAGCCACCAAATTTGGGAAAGAGGGTTGTCGCCAGTTCCTTCGCCGACATAAACGCGACCAGCCGTGCCTCGTGAGGTTCACCTTCGGACCAGGGCAATCAGCACCACGAGCCGAGCAAGGATCATCGCGGACATTCCCCACCACACGCCGGGGAGGCCCCAGCCGTAGGTCACGGATAGGTAGAAGACGGTCGCACCTGCTACCAGCCCGGCTCCGGTCGAGGCGATCAGGCCTTTGAAGGCCATGCGGCCCATGATGATCCCGTCGAGGACCCACACGATTGCGGCGGCCGGGGCGAGCAGGCCGGCGATCCTCGCCGCTGCCTCGATCAGTCCGCCGACCTCGGCGGTTGGGGCGAAGGCGGCAGACAGCAGCGGGGCTCCCGCCAGCCATCCCACCGCAATGACCGTTCCGATCAAAAGTCCCCACCACAAGAGGCGACGGTTGATGGCGGCGACCGTCGCCTCGTCACGGCGGCCGACATGCTCGGCCACCAGTGCCTGAGCGGCTATGGCGAGGCCATCCGTCAGCATCGCCGTCAGGAACCAGGTTTCCCTCACCACCTGATGAGCTGCCAGGGCAGGCGTGCCGACCGAGGCTGCCGCAGCCGTTCCGAGAGCCAGGGTGAGGACCAGAAGGAGAGTTCTGATTGTGAGGATCCCGCCGGCGGTGAGAAGCGATGAGAGGTGGGCCGATCTCCCGAGACCTGCCTGGATCGGTCCCAGCCGGGCGCGAAGCTTGCGCCACATCCAAATCGCCGCGGCGTATTGCGCAATGGCCGAGGCGGCGGCGGCGCCGGCGACGCCGAAGTTGAGCCCGTAGATCAGAACGGGGTCGAGCACGACATTGATCAGGTTGGCGAGCATTGCGACCAGCAACGGCGTTCGAGTGTCCTGCAAGCCTCTGAACGCCCCGTGCCCGGCGGTGACGATGAGGACAGCGGGGGCCGCCAGGGCCCTGATCCGGAGGTAGGACACGGCAGGGTCGATGACGTCCGGACCGGCCTGCATCACTCGAACGAGCGGCTCGGCCAGGACCAGGAGCACGCCAGTCGAGCCTGCGCCGAGGGTGACCGCCAGGAATAAGGCCCGGCCGACCACAAGTCGGGCGCCATCCTGGTCGTCCCGGCCTATCGCAGATGCGACCAGGGGGGTGGTGGCGTAAGCGAGGAAATTGAACAGGACAAAGGCGAATCCGAAAATTGCACCGGTGACGCCGAGGGCGGCAAGAGCCGACGCCCCCAGGCCCGCCACGAACGCCGTGTCGACCAACGACAGCAATGGATCGGCGGCCAGGGCGCCGACGGCGGGAATCGCCAGAGCGAAGATGCGCCGGTCGAGTTGACGCCTCGTGACGGCCGTCACGCCGTGGCCTACACCCGTTTCCCGGGCCAGCGGCATATCCGGTTGAGTTCGCATGACTCGCACAGAGGCCTCCGGGCATCGCATACGTCGCGACCGAACTGGATCATCCTCATCGAGATGCCCGCCCACTCTTTGCGAGGGAAGAGATCCTTGAGGTCTTGCTCGATCTTCACGGGGTCCGTGTTGCTCGTCAGATCGAGGCGCCGGGCAACTCGCTGGACATGCGTGTCGACAGCGATGGCTGGTGACTTGAATGCCTCGGCCAGGACCACGCTGGCGGTCTTCCTGCCGACTCCGGGCAACGTGACCAATTCGCCAAGAGTGGCAGGAACCACTCCGTTGAAGTTCTCGACCAAGCCCTGGGCAAGAGCGATTATCGACTTCGTCTTCTGCCGGTAGAACCCGGAGGAGAAGATCAGTTGCTCGACGTCTTCGGGATTGGCGGCGGCGAGATCGGCCGGGGTCGGATACCGCTCGAAAAGGATCGGGGTGATCTTGTTGACGGTTTCGTCGGTGGTCTGGGCCGACATCACTGTCGCCACAAGCAGTTGGAATCTATCGACGTACTCGAGAGCGGTCCCGATTTCGGGATATCGCTCCTTGAGGCGCTTGAGAATGGACCGCGCCCTTCTCTTGTGGGCCGGAGACGGCTTGAGCGCGGGTGCAACCGGACGGGACATGAACCGCCGATGGTATTGCCTAGCCTTGCGGACCTCTCGACCCCAACCCCCTTAATGCGCCGAACCACTCTCGCTGCCCTTGCCATCACCGCTGCATCGTTCCTCTTTGGATCGACCTTCGTGGTCATCAAGGAGGCGGTGGCTTCGTTTCCTCCGATCTCATTCGTCGCCTGGCGGTTCCTCATCGGCGGGGTCGTCCTTTGCCTTCTGGCGCTGCCCAGGGGCAAAGTGATATGGCGCGATGCCGCCATCTGTGGATCGCTGTTGTTCAGCGGTTATGCGCTTCAGACGGCCGGACTTGTCACCACCGGAGCAACCAACTCGGCTCTGATCACCGGCCTCTTTGTGATCATCACGCCTTTGTTGGCGGCCCTGCTTCGCCGGCAGGCGCCACGACTCTGGGTGGTCGCCGGAGCCGTCGTCGCCTTCGTGGGGGTGGTGCTCCTCACCGCCCGCGACGGGATCCGGCTCGAGACCGGAGACCTGCTCACCCTGGGAGCGGCGTTCTCTTTCGCAGGACACATCGTTGCCCTCGCCAGGCTGGCTCCGCGCCATCCGGTGGTCCCGTTCACGGCGGGTCAGCTGCTGGTGACATCGGCCCTGGCCTTTCCCCTCGCCGCCTTCATCGAAGACCTGACCTTCCCCACCAGTCGCGAAGTGCCGGCGTTGCTGATCACCGGAATCGGAGTGAGCGCCGGCGCATTCCTGCTCCAGATCTGGGCGCAGACCATCATCGGCCCCTCGATGACCGGAGTGCTGTTGGCTCTGGAACCTGCGTTCGGCGTGGCGACGGCGGCCGTGGTGTTGGGCGAGAGACTGACCGCCGGCGGCTGGCTCGGCGCGGCCTTGATAATCGGAGCGATCTACCTCGTGATAACCAGGGGCGAGGAGGAAACCGAGGTCGAGGCCGAAGCAGTCAGCCCGGCCCATTAGGGCGGCCAAGCCAGCTTCTTGTGACGGTTCACCTACCGCAGAGGTGGTGAAGCGTCACGAGAAGCTGCCTGATTCCCTGTGCAGACGGCGCAATAGGTGTGACACCACCCTGATGAGACCCACGACGATCATCAGCGTCAATGTCAGATAGGTGGCCAGCGCCGGACCCGACGTGTAACGCTCGGGGCAGGCCGACAAGCCGTCCGGACAGAGTCCGAAACCGGAGCCGCCGCTAAGGAGATTTATGAGAACCATCACCGGGACAACGGCCACCGCCAGGGCGACGAGGATCAAGGCCAAGATGAGCACGCGTAACAGGACCATGCGCGGTCAACGGTACCCGGGCCCCGCTGCCACACCGGTACACTCGCTCGTCCGGTGACATACTTCCAAGAATCGTTCAGCCCGGCTGAAACCGCTGTCCTGAACCGGTTCTTCACCAATGTCGACCGCCCCGTGTTCGCCCTGATCAACCTCCCCGAGGTCGTGAAGGGAGCCCTCTTCGCTCGCTACTCGCGGTCTGCCAAATCGGTCCGGCGGCTCTTCCTGGACGAGTTCATGGCTGACCCCGAAAGTGGCATCGAGGCCATCGCCATCAACCTCGCTGGCGACGATCCTCTCGTCGACAACCGGCGAGCCGAGGATCTCTACCAACGAATCTTCTTCGAGTACGGCGATGACTCGGTCGCCCAGTTGGGCGGGGTTCACCTCGCCTGTGAACAGGCTTCCAACATCCTCACCAAGGTCCTGGAGTGGGGACGGCTGGCGGCCTATCTCGAGCAATCCACCCGGTACATCAACTACGACGCCCGCCTGGGCGATCGGTACCGCTACTTCGTGCCATCCGAGATTGCCGATTCATCTCTGGCGGCAAAGTATCTCGAACACATGGAGCGGAGCTTCGCTACCTACAGCGGCCTTGTGGCAGAACTCACAGCGTTCTATGAACAGCGATTCCCCAAGGAACCAGCGGACTCGAACCTCGTGTGGAAGTCGACGATCAGGGCGAAGGCTTGCGACACCGCCCGGGGTCTGCTGCCGGCCTCGACCCTCTCCAACGTCGGCATCTATGGGACCGGCCAGGCCTACGAGATGGCTTTGATGCGAATGCAGGCACATCCCCTCGAAGAGGTGCGGAGCTACGGCCAGATGATGCTCGAGGAGTTGCGGAAGGTGATCCCTTCGTTCCTGACGAGGGTTGACCTTCCAGACCGCGGTGTTGCCTGGAGTAGTTATCTCGACACGAGCCGCAAGAGTCTCGAATTGCTGGCCCCGGGGTCGTGGGACGACCCGCACCCGGGTGAGCAGCCCAACATGGTGACGCTGACCGACTGGGATCCCGAGGCCGAGACCAAACTCGCCGCGGCTGCGCTCTACGCGGTATCGGAGGTCTCTGATCGCGACCTCCTCGCCTACGTTCAGGGCCTCGGGAGTGACGAGCGATCCCGGATCATCGCAGCGCTGATCGGCGATCGTTCCAACCGGCGCTACAAGCCCGGTCGGGCAATGGAACGGCCCGTCTACCGATTCGACATCGCTTGCGATTTTGGTGCCTTCCGCGATCTCCAGCGCCACCGGATGATGACTCTCGATTGGCAGCGCCTCTCCACTCGCCTCGGTTACCTCGTTCCAGACGATCTGGATGAAGCTGGTGGACGCGATCGATTCGTGGGCCTGCTCGACGATGCCGGAGAGCTCTACGAGCTGACCAGGGAACAGCTCGGGCAGGACGTCGCCCAGTATGTAGTGCCGTTCGCATTTCACATCCGCTTCATGATGGAGATGAACGCCCGCGAGGCCATGCACATGATCGAGTTGCGCACTCAGCCGGCCGGACATCCGTCATACCGCCAGGTGGCGGCGGAGATGCATCGTCAGATCACCGAGGTCGCCGGGCATCGGGCCATCGCCGGCGCCATGCGCTTCGTCGATTACTCATCCGTCGACCTGGAACGACTCGACAGCGAACGTCGGGCCGAGCAGAGACGGTCAAAAACCCGTTCCTGATTCGAAACTGGACGGCAGGAGTGGACTGACGAACTAGGGCTTGACGCGCCCGCAACCTTAGGCGCCGCGCGGATAGGTGATTGCCGTTGGGTCTTGGGTTGCCTCGGGGATGATCCCGAGTGCACGCAACCCACAAGACCCAACGGAGGTGTCAGTATGCGCGCGCTGGACCTGGATGTGGTGGATGTGGTCTGGGAGGCGATGGAACCGCTGATCCCGGTCCCGGCCGATACTCACCCGTTGGGATGTCACCGGCGGAGAGTCCCGGACCGTTTGTGTTTCTGGGGGATCTTGGTGAGGT
>DATLEZ010000114.1:0-5660 GCA_035525055.1 Acidimicrobiia bacterium
TTCCCAGGGGTCGACACGGACGAGAATGTGACGTTCCCCTGGACGACGGTCTAGCTGGTGGCGTTTGGCAGCGGATCGCTCCTCCGCTAGCCGGTTGATCAGGTTCATGTCGATCACGGCCCCCCGAGCGCCTGGGTTGAGAGGGACAACGGCGTCGCCTTCGGCGAGGCCGGTCCATCCGGCGTGTTGGACGCCGTAGTCGTCGAGGATTGCGTCGGACTCGGGATGGTGTATTTCGTACAGCCCGGCGTCGATGGTTTCCGTCGGGTAGCGGGTGAGAACCAGTTCTCGCAGGACCAAAGCGTCGAGAAGCCGCGACTCTGCCTTGATCCGCTTAACGTTCGCCGCTGGTTCCAGGAGAAGAAGCCAGTCGTAGCGGAGCCGGTCGGTTGTGAAACTCGAACTCTGCTTCTCTAACGCCTTCCACTGCTTCGTGGACGTCGGGTCGGTGCCAGTCGTGACCTCTAACCAGCCGACCGTTTCGCCGTCCCGGACCAGCTTGAAGTCCGGGGTCGAGGATGGCCCACGGTCGTCTAGGGCGCAGAGGATTCCGTCGACATACTGGGCAACCACCCGACGGGCCAGCGCCTCCTCCGGGCTCGGGGTTCGAGCGTCGCAGGCTTCCATCGTCTCCATGTCGAATAGAGGGTATGAGAGACCTGTGACAGAATCCGGTCAACGAGTATGTCGGTTTCGCCGGGGACCGTTCGAGCCAGCAGGTTCTGTTCGTGGGTCCCAGTGAGCACCTACGTGCGGATATCGAACGGTCCGAGATATACGCCATTCCGCAACAGATTGCCTGATATGCGCTACGGGCCGGCCAGTGAGGCGCCGTGCGATATGTTCACCGTGTCGGCATCTCGTGGGCGATGTCGCTGACGAGACGTCCGACGGGATGAGGGTCGGAGCCAGCAGTAGCCCGCTTGCATTTGGGGAATTTACGAGGGAGGGAATCACGATGGCGATGACTGACCATGCGGTGGTGATTGCGGGAGGTGGTCCGACGGGGATGATGTTGGCGGGCGAGCTGGCGTTGGCGGGGGTCGACGTCGTCGTCGTCGAAAGACGCGCCAGTCAGGATCTCGACGGGTCGCGAGCCGGGGGTCTTCACTGCCGCACCATCGAGGTGCTCGACCAGCGGGGCATCGCCGATCGGTTCCTCGCAGAGGGCCAGACGCATCCGTTCGTGGGCTATGCCGGGACCTTCCTGGACATCAGCGACTTCCCCACCCGCCACAACTATCTCCTTGCGCTCTGGCAGAGCCGCATCGAGCCGATCCTCGCCGGCTGGGTCGATGAGCTCGGCGTCCCGGTCCTCCGCCAGCGCGAAGTGGTGGGCTTCACCCAGGACGACACCGGCGTCGACGTCGAGCTGGACGACGGATCGCTCCGAGGCGAGTACCTGGTCGGGTGCGACGGAGGACGCAGCCTGGTCCGCAAGGCGGCCGGCATCGACTTCCCCGGGTGGGACCCGTCTGCCAGTTATCTGATCGCCGAGGTCGAGATGGACGAAGAGCCGGAGATCGGCAGGCGCCCCGAAGGTGGCGGCATCGGCCCTGTCAACCGGGAGGAGGGCGGAAACCCGTACGCCGTGGTACTGCTCGAAAAGGACATCGAACACACCAGCGAGCCCACCCTGCAGCACCTCCGCGAGGCTCTCGTGGCCGCCTACGGAACCGACTTCGGGGTGCACAGCCCCAGCTGGATCTCCCGGTTCACCGACATGACTCGCCAGGCAGCGTCCTATCGCGAGGGACGCGTGCTACTCGCAGGCGACGCCGCACACGTGCATGGCCCGCAGGGCGGTCAGGGCCTGAACACGGGCGTGCAGGATGCCGTGAACCTGGGATGGAAACTGGCCCAGGTAGTCAACGGGACCTCGCCCGAGAGCCTGCTTGACACCTACCACGCCGAACGGCATCCGGTCGGTGCCCGGGTGTTGCACAACACCATGGCGCAGGTCGCGCTAATGCGCCTCGACGAGCGCAGCCAGGCGCTCAGGGACACCGTGCTCGAAATGCTGAGCATGGACGAGCCGCGCATTCGCATCGCCGCCATGATCTCCGGTCTCGACATCCACTACGACCTCGGAGAGGGACACCCCCTGCTGGGACGGCGTATGCCCGACCTCGACGTGCACACCGGGGACAGTCTGACGCGTGTACTCACCCTGCTGCACGACGCCCGGCCGGTGCTCCTCAACCTCGGAGAACCTGGCACCTTCGACGCCTCGCCATGGTCTCCTCGAGTGCAGATGATCGACGCCAAGTATTCCGGCAAGTGGGACCTACCGGTGCTCGGCGACGTCGACCCGCCCGCCGCCGTAGTGATACGACCCGACGGACATGTCGCTTGGATCGGTGAGGTCACCGACCCAGGGCTTCCAAAGGCGCTCACCTTCTGGTTCGGACAGCCATGATCCCCAATCCCGGGCCCGTCCAACTCTGAGCAATACGTGCCGATCTGTTGCGGTCTCCGATATGGGCGGTTCCGCTCCCGAATTGTTGATCTGGATCCCATACAAGGATCTGACATCGTCAGCTTTGGTATCGAGGTCGCAGGACTCGTTCGTATTTCGGGCGGGCGATCCGGTGGGATGAGCGCGGGTACGCCAATCATGTTCTTGGGGTCAGATCGACCCACTGGGGGCCGTCACTTGCGGTCACCTGGATGATCTCACCTGCTTTGGTTGTGTCGGTGATCACATCGACGACCACCTCGGCGATCTGATCCGGGGTGAGAACGCTGTCTGATTCACGAAGCTCGTTCATGGCTTCTGTGCCCATGCCGCGTTCGGCCAACGGGGTGTCGACAAGTTCGGGACAGATCGCGTTGATTCTGATATTCCGCTCTTCGGCCAGGCTCCCGAGCGAACGGGTAAAAGCGATGACGCCCGCCTTCGCAGTCCCGTATATCGGTGCTGCAGCCATTGGATAGAGGCCGATCAGCGACGATGTGTTAACAATCACGCCGCCATCGAGACCGAGAGCATGTATAGCCAGTCTGGTCGCGTCGATAACAGCGACCAGGTCGACGTCGATTACACGTCTCCAGTCACTGGCCTCGTCGGTGAGCCAGGCGTTGTCCCCACCGATACCGGCGTTGTTGCACACGATGTCAAGTCGACCAAACTCATCAACAGCACGGTCGAACGCAGCTTTGAGGTCCGCTGAGGACGTGACGTCGCATCGCTGTGGAACTGCCCTGCCGCCCCGAGCCTCAACTTCTTCAACAGTCAGTTGAGTGCCTTCAAGATCAATATCGACAACCACTACGCCAGCGCCTCGATCAGCGAGAGCAATGCTGATTGCTCGACCGATTCCAGAGCCCGCGCCACTCACAAACGCGGCCTTACCTTCGAGAGTCATCAACAGGGCACCTCAGGATCTCAACCAGACAACAAGACGACAAGGTAGCGACTGGCATCCATACCGAAGAGTTGGAAAACGTGTAAGCCTCTCAGCGGTTTCGATCGACCTCAGATCGAGCACCGAAGTGCCGTTCCGCTCGGTTTCCGCTGGTGGTTGTTATCGCTCGGGATCAGGTGATCTGCGTTGTTTATTGCCGAACCGGCCGAGCATCGAAGAGCTAATTGCTGGGATCGACGAGGGCTACGACGCAATCTCCGCGAAGTAGGCCCGCACTCTTTTCGACCTCATGTACATGGCGGCCGCGATGAGGATGGCGTTCCAGAGCGCATAGTACCGATTTGGTGCAGTCCTAGATATGGGCGATCCCGCCTGGGATCTGTTGATCTGCGGTACGCGGGCTCCTGCGGTTGACGATCAGGTTGACATTTTCCTATATAGGCATATGATCTCTGACATGGCTCGTGCCAGAACCACCGCTGACGCCTTCAATGCGATAGCGGAGCCCCATCGACGGCAGATCCTCACGCTCCTCAAAGGGCGTGACCGGGTTGTCTCGGACATCGCAGATGCGATGGGCATGAATCAGCCCGCCGTCTCGAAGCATCTGAAGGTTCTGCGTGAGGTCGGGCTCGTCTATGTCCATCCAGAAGGCAAGCAGCGCCGGTACGGGCTCGATGCGCGAGGCCTGGAGCCGGTGCACGGCTGGACAGGTGGATTCGAGGAGTACTGGAGCGAGTCGCTCGAACGCCTCAACACGTACGTCAAGAAGAGACAACGCGAGGAGGAGCGATGACACACGACGCTGCACTGTCGGACCGAGAACTGAAGGTCTCCCGGCTCATCGAAGGGCGGCGGGACGCGGTGTTCGAGGCATTCACCGAGGTCCGGCATTTGTCCCAATGGTGGGGGCCAGAGGGTTTCACCACCACTACCCACACTTTCGATTTCTCGGAGGGAGGAGTCTGGGAGTTCACCATGCATGGACCAGACGGCACCGACTACCCGAACTGGATCCAGTGGATCGAGATCCGCGCCCCTGAGGTGATCGGCTTGCGTCACGGCGAAGGACCCGACGACACCGAGCAGTTCTCCTCGACGTTCTTCTTCGAAGAGAGGACCGAGGGGACTCGGGTGACCTTGCGTAGCGAGTTCAAGACCAAAGCGCTGCGTGACCGGGCGGCCGAGGAGTACGGCGCCATCGAAGGAGCCAATCAGACCCTCGAGAGCCTCGCCACATACGTGGCCGGCAGATCGGAGTGAACCCGGATGAGTGGAGATCAGAGAGTCTTCGTGAACGTTTCCATGTCGCTGGACGGATACCTCGCCCCGGAAGGCATGGTGGAACACTTCGACGACCCCGGGTACAAGGACTGGCAGAACAAATGGATGAGCCTCCAGGCGTGGATGTTTCCCTTGAAAGTCTTCAGGGAGAACCTGAACCTCGGGGAGGGTGGCGAGACCAGCACGGACAACGACCTGGCCGAGGCGACATTCAAGCGAACCGGTGTTTCGATCATGGGGAAGCGGATGTTCGACCAGGGCGAGCAAGCTTGGCCAGAAGAGGCGCCGTTCCACACCCCGGTCTTCGTGGTCACCCACGAGAAGCGAGAGCCCTGGGAACGACCCGGTGGCACAACCTTCTACTTCGTCAACGACGGAATCGACATAGCTCTGGAGCGAGCGCGGGAGGTCGCCGACGGGCAGGATATCCGTGTGTCCGGCGGCGCTGACACGATCGTGCAGTATTTGAACGCAGGTTTCGTGGACGAATTGGAGATCGGGCTCGCCCCAGTGCTACTCGGCGGTGGTACCAGCCTCATCAGGGAAATCGACCCCGAGGTCGTCACTCTCGAGATATCGGAGGCTATCCACTCCCCGCGAGTCACCCACCTCAGGTACCAGATTCACGCGAAGTAAGCGTTAGACAGGAGACTGTCAGTCAAACCCGGAACGTTGCTCTATGCGACGGTCCGCTAGCCGAAGCTCCCGTCGGCTAACCCACCAACAAGGCGCACAATCGCCTCGCGCCGGTCTGACTCGGTCGGCGCCCTTGATTGCATGGCTTGAATCTACGAGTACGGCCACCAACAGAGGTCTCAGATCGCCAGGCCCGACCAAGCACGACGTGCCGTTCTGCTCAGTTTCCGAAATGCTCGTTGATATACCCCTTCCAGGTGGTGGTCTTGGGGTGACCGCTAGTTCTGGAGGTGATGGTTGTGGTCTTTGTTCGTGGTGTGGGTCAGGCCGAGTACGTCTCTCGGATGAGGGGTGTTGCTGCTGACCGGGTGC
>DATLEZ010000115.1:0-16967 GCA_035525055.1 Acidimicrobiia bacterium
CCCATTGCGCGGATATTTCGCCTGGTCGCTTCTCGACAACTTCGAATGGGCCCACGGCTATGCCCACCGCTTCGGCATCGTCCACGTCGACTTCGCCACCCAGGAACGCCGGGTCCGCGACAGCGGCCACTTCTGGTCCGAAATGGCAAGGACCGGACAGTTGCCGGCGTAGACCGTTCTACGTTCTACGTTCTACGTTCTACGTTCTACGTTCTACGTTCTACGTTCTACGTTCTACGTCGGAACTCAACGAAACGTTCTGGACGGGCTTCAACGTAGAACGTAAGACGTACAACGTAAAACGCTCCTAGGTCCAGCGCTCCAAGTACTCGCCGTACAGCCGGCGGGCGTGTAACGCGGGGTCCGAGTAGTACTCGTCGGGGGTGATGTCGAGGGTCACGGTCCGCTCGGCGAATCGCACAACAGGTTTCGTTGCGGCGAACTTCTTGATTGACTCGGCGTGGGGTTTGACGGTTCCGTCGGAGCGAACCAGACCGAAGTGACGTTCGTGCTTGGCTCCGTTGGGGTCGCAAGGAGGACGGTCCCAGAGGCTTTCGGCGTAGTCGGCAAAGCACCACAACATCGCTCCGGCGGCGCCGACCTGGACGAGCTTGGGGAGCACAGCTTCGACATGGCTCGCCAGGGCCGATTCGCCTGCCATGAACTGCGTGCGTCGATTGCCTCCGTAGCCGGTCCACTCCCATACCGTCGATTCGTCACCTTCCGGGTTGGTGCACCCGCCCCACTCCTCGGCCAAGCACGGTTTGCCGGCCAGCGCCGCAACCAGCGCACACAGGAAGGGCATGAAATCGGGGTCGAGTTCGTCGCGCGACCAATCGACGTACATCGGATACCCGTGCATCACAGCAACGTCGGTCTCGGCGAAGACCTGATCGACCCGTAATCCGTTCCCTTCCAGGAGGCTGGCCACATGCAGCCCACAGGTCACCGGATGGACGGGGTCGAGGTCGTGAATCCTTGCCGTCATATTCCTCACCCAGGACCTGCCGGCGGCGGCGGTGTGCGGATGGGCGAACAGGTCAGGCTCGTTGCCCAGGTTCCATATCCAGATAGCGGGATGATCCTTGAAGTAGCCCACGACGGTTGAATCCAGGAATTCAGACGCGGCCAATGCCTGCGGATCGTGAAACATGTTGCGGTACGACCCGCTGACGATCTTGCCGCCGCTGATGATCTGGCGAAGGTGCGGGGAGGGGGGCGGTGCCGTCGGATCGAGTAGCCAACCCGGTGACCAGTTGGGTCCACTCATGTGACCGGTGAAGAAGGTCACGTCCAACCCCAAACCTCGATTGGCGGCGACGTCGCACACTGTCGCAAAGTCGTCGAGCCTGGCCGAGTCGACCGAACCCGGGTAGGGCTGCCAGTCGTCCCAAAGCAGAAATATTCGAACAACGTTGAGACCCAGCGAGGCGATCAGATCGAACTCCCCTTCGACCTCACCCCGATCGAAGTCCGACCACCAGTACATCGCCTTGCGGCGCGGCCAGTAGTTGACGCCGAGCGCGAAACGATCGGACACGATGTCGGTCACGCGGAGTCGTCCGACCGGAGCAGGTGGGTAGACAGGATCGTTGTGGCAACGGCGGCGGACTCCTCCACCGTCGAAGTGCTGGTGTCGACTGCGCCGATCACAAAATTGGCAACGCTGAGCCGACGGACCCGATTGAGATCATCGGCCTCCTCATTGCTCAACTGTCGACGATGGGGGCCCGACTCTCGCCGCTCGGCCAGGATCGCCCCATCGGCTTCGACCCAAAGGCAGAGGTGCCGGCTCATCTGCTGTCGGGTTGCCTCATCGTCGACCACGCTGGCTGCGGCTGCGATGACCTTGCGTGAATGAGACTCAAGTGCCGCCAGGACCAGACTTCGTTCGAGATCATGAAGTCCGGGCACGCCGAGACCTGCGGCGAGATCAGCGGCGCTCTGACCAGTCAACGCGAGGATTGCCTCATCCGAGTCGACCAGGTCGACCTCGAGCCGGTCGGCGAGAGCACGACCTAGCGTTGTCTTCCCGGCGCCCATCGGACCAAGCAAGACGACATGGGTGACGCTCACCTCAGGACGACAAGGTCGTCACGATGGATCGCTTCGAGTTCGCTGCGCTTCCCAATGAGCCCGCTCAGTTCGTGCGAACCCATCTGCACGAGTCCCTTGGCCACCAGCTGACCTCTTGCGTCGAGCACCTCGACGGCCTCTCCCTCCGGGAAGGAGCCCTTGACTGCAACGACACCGACCGGCAGCAGTGACTTGGCCCGCTCGACCAGCGCCACGACCGCACCATCATCGATGGTCAGCGAACCCGACGACGCCAGTCCAAAGGCTATCCAGAGTTTTCGCGCCGGAAGCTTCTCGGCCTGCGGGTCCACCCAGGTACCGATGTCCTCGCCGGCCACAACCCGGGCGATGACGCTGTCAGCGACCGTCGAAGCGACAACGGTGGGCACGCCCGACCACGCCGCCATCCGCGCCGCTGCGACCTTGGTGTCGACTCCTCCCGAACCGAGAGGGCCGGCACCCGTGAGCCTGTCGAGGATCTCGTCGGTGTGACGAACCGCCACCAGCAACTCGGCGTCGCCAAGCCGGGGGTCGGCTGAGAAGAGGCCCTCGGTATCAGAAAGAATCAAGAGGAGCCCTGCCCCAACGAGGTGGGAAACTGCGGCGGCCAGGATGTCGTTGCCTCCGAGCCTCAAGTCACCGACGACCACGGTGTCGTTCTCGTTGACGATTGGAACGATTCCAGAGGTCAGCATTCGATCAAGTGCGGTCCGGGCATTCAGGTACTGGTCGCGATTGCTCAGGACGTCGCGGGTCAGCAGCACTTGGCCGGCCACGAGGTTGTGTTTGTCGAAGCAGGCGGTGTATCGCTCCATGAGGCGGCTCTGCCCGACCGCAGCAGCGACCTGAAGGCCCGCCACACTCTGAGGGCGCCGGGTCAGACCCAGAGCTGGAAGTCCGCTGGCGACAGCTCCCGACGTCACGAGAACGGTCGGGTAGCCGGCCCCCATCGCCCCCGCCACGAGCTCGGCGACGCGTTCGATCGCACCGGGATTGATGCCGCCGCTGCCGGAGGTGAGGCTCGACGATCCCACTTTTACGACCAGCCGGAGGCCTGGAGGAATTGGACGTCTCATTCGGAGTCTTCCGACACTTGGAATTCGAAGACCAGATCCCCGATCCGAACGTCGTCGCCGGGCTCTGCTCCGGCATCCAGCAGGGCACGATCGACTCCAATGCGCGCCAGGCGTTGGGAAGCCATACGGGCAGCGGCGGGCACAGTGAGGTCGGCGAAGGCGACCGCCCTTCGGGCCGACTGCCCTTCGACTACCCAGACTTTGCCCTCCCGCCGGACATCGAGATCAACAACCACGGGGCGGTGAAGGACAAAACCCGGCCTATCCGGCGAAACCTTCGTCGCCTGGTCGACCAGGTCGGCGGTGGCGTGAAGAAAACGGTCGAGGCCCGCCCGGGTGGCGGCCGAGACGAGCATCGCCCCTGGCACCTTCCTGGCAGCTTCGGAGGCCTCGGGAAGGTCGCCCTTGGACACGACCACCAGGCGCGGCCGTTCGACTAGTTCCGGGAGGTAACGCTCCAACTCATTCAGAAGGATCCGGAGTTGATCCTCCACGGATTGAGATTGGAGGAGAGACGGATCGAGCAGGATCACCAGGACTCTTGCCCTTTCGACGTGGCGAAGAAATTCCAGGCCCAGCCCTTTGCCGTCGGCAGCGCCTTCGATCAGCCCGGGGATGTCGGCCAGCACGAACTCGCGCTCGTCGACCGCTACCACTCCAAGGTGAGGCTGGAGGGTGGTGAATGGGTAGTCGGCCACCTTCGGCTTGGCCGCCGAAACCGTCGAGATCAGAGTGGATTTGCCGGCGTTGGGAAAGCCGATCAGCGCGGCATCGGCCGCCAGCTTCAATTCGAAAGTGAACCAGCCCTGGGGTCCGTACTCCCCCTGCTCGGCAATTGCAGGAGCCCGCAGCTTGGCCGAGACGAACGCCGCGTTGCCGCGGCCGCCGCGGCCTCCTTTGACTGCGACCAGTCGATGGCCGGGTTCGACCAGGTCCGCCAGAACGGTTCCCTGTTCGTCGATGATCATGGTGCCCAGCGGCACCGAGACGACGAGGTCCTCGCCCCCCCGTCCGTGTCTCATGTCGCCTTCACCGTGAGTGCCGTCGGTGGCTCGATGATGCGGCTGACGTTGGTAACGAAGGAGTGTCGCAACGCTCGGATCAGCCTCGACGATGATGTCGCCGCCATTCCCGCCATTGCCGCCCTGGGGCTTACCCTTGGGTCGTCCTTTGGTCCGTTGGTAGGCAACGACCCCGGCCCCGCCGTTGCCGGCCCGGAGATGCACCTTTACCCGATCGACGAACACGAGAACTCCCTCCCGATCAGGAGACCTGTCCGGGACAGGCCTCAGCCGGGAAAGACGCTGACCTGGCGGCGGTTGTTGCGGGTGCCGTACTTGACGGTGCCGGCCGAGAGAGCGAACAGGGTGTCGTCGTTTCCACGACCGACATTGTCGCCCGGATGGATCCGGGTCCCCCGCTGACGCACGAGAATCGCACCGGCGGTGACGGCCTGACCGTCGAACACCTTCGATCCGAGTCGCTGTGCTGTGGAATCGCGGCCGTTCTTAGAGGAGCCGCCGGCCTTGGTCTTAGACATGGTCAGTCCTCCTCGGTTTGGTTGCCCGATTGGGCATCGGTTGCTGTGGTTTTGGTAGCCGATGA
Source organism: Acidimicrobiia bacterium (assembly GCA_035525055.1). Taxonomy (GTDB): domain Bacteria; phylum Actinomycetota; class Acidimicrobiia; order Spongiisociales; family ZC4RG35; genus DATEEG01. The sequence continues at coordinate 4,758 of DATLEZ010000115.1, forward strand.
CTTAGTTGCGGCTGCCTTGGATGACGGGGCTTTGGATGCCTTCTCCTTGGGCAGGTCGATCGACGTAACCCTGATCTGGGTGTAGGTCTGGCGATGCCCGAGGTGGCGCCGGTAACCGGTCTTGTTCTTGTACTTGAAGATGTCGATCTTGTCGCCCTTGGTTTCGCCGAGAACCTCGGCAACCACCTTGACATCGCTGAGCGAATCACGGTCGGTCATGGCGGAACCGTCCTCCCCCACCACCATGATCGGTGTGAACGTCAAGGAATCGGCGGCGTCCTTGACGCGCTCGATCTCGATTACATCCCCGGCTTTGACTTTTGCCTGCTTACCGCCGGCGCGAATGATGGCGTACATGGTGAAACCTCTGAAAAGGGGGTGACGGGGGATTATACCCCGTCCCGACGGGCCGTTTTCCGACTGTCAGGTCCCGACGGAAGGGCGTTGCTCAGCGAATTGTCTCAGGAATGGCTTCCCGGGTCCCTGCCAAGAGCATGACGGTCATGGCTCCGAACACCGTTGCGGCACCGAGCCACTCCACCGGGCTCAGACGCTCATTCAGCAAGATATAGGCCGTGATGATGCCGAACACAGGAACCAGGTTGATGTACAGCCCGGCAACGGCCGCCGACACTCTTCGTAGTGCGCCCACGAACAGAAAGAACGCTACTCCGTAATACAGGACACCGGAGACAACCGCCGAGCTCGTGGCGGCCCACGGCGCCTGGGAAAATGCCTCCATCGGCCGATAGCCACTCATCGTTGCGAAGATCAATGCCACTCCAAGCGCCGTTGCGTGTTGGCAGAAGACCACAAAGAGCACGGAGCCCGACGAGACGATCCGACGAGTCCACACCGCATAGAGAGCGCAACATCCGACTCCGGCAAGGATCAAGAAGCCGCCCGAGAGCGAACCCGAAACAGGGCCGACTGCCACGAGCGCCACGCCCGCGAAGCCGGCGACGGCGACACCAATGATCTTTCCTGTGGCGGGCTCACCCAGAATCAGGCGGGCTGCAACCACGATCAAAGCGGGCTCCAGAGCCCAAATCAGTGTGGCCAGGCTTGCAGACGTCATCGCGAGCCCGGTCAATCCCAGGAGGTACGCCAGCCCCGGGTTGAGAACACCCAGGCCGGCGATCGACCACATCGCCGATGGTCTTGAGGGACGGTTTCGTGTGAAAGCGAGCGCGAGAGTCATTGCTGCCACGCTGGCACTGAGCTGAACAATCAGCAGGTCGATCGGCTCGAAATGAACAAGGGCGGATTTGCTGAGCACGGTGCCGAGCCCCCAAGCGGCGCTGGCTCCAATCAGCCGAGCCGAATCACCAAACGGAACCCTCACAGGACTCCGATCGAACGGTTCTTGTGACGGTTGGCCACCTCTGCGGTAGGCCAACCGTCACAAGAACGGGGGTTTCTCAGCAGCAGGCGGTTTCGCCACCGCAGCAGCCGGAGGTCGTTGCCATGACTTTGGAGTCGGCGAGAACGGTGTACCACTCCCAGGGCGCGCCGTCAGGGTCGTTGACCCAGACCTTGTCCTGGAGGGCATAGCAACACTCGACCCCCATCTCTTCCTTGGTCACGAGGCCGGAGGCAACCAGGCGGTCGCTTGCCACCGACACCTCTTCGGTGTCGGCCAACTCCACGCCGAGGTGGTTGATCGTCCCGCCTTCCGGCGCCTCGATCAGCACCAACTTCAGCGGGGGCTGGTCGATGGCGAAATTGGCGTACCCGGGACGCCGCTTGGCAGGCTCGGCTCCGAACAACTTGGCGTAGAAATCGACCGCTGCGTCGATATCGGTGACGTTGAGGGCCAATTGAACTCTGGACATTGCAACTCCTTCTAACCCGATGACATATCGATGTTGATCGATATGATCATTGTTGCATAACGTATCGATGTTTGTCAATATATAAAACACATGAAATCGATCCCTCTTGTCGAGGCATGCTGTACCCCTATTTCGGCGTCGGTGCTTGACGCAGAAAATGCCGAGAACCTGAGTTCACTTCTCAAGGTGCTGGCCGATCCCGCCCGACTTCAAATCCTTTCGATGCTCGCCAGCGCCGGCGGTGAGGTGTGCGTCTGTGACCTCACCGAACCGCTTGGATTGAGCCAGCCCACCGTCAGCCATCACATGAAGCAGCTGCGGGAGGGTGGCTTCGTGTCTTCCGAGCGCCGCGGGAAGTGGATCTTCTACAGCCTGGTCCCGGGTCAGGTCCTGGCCGTGACCGACGCCCTGGCCCTCTGAGCGTCTAGTCGACGCGGGGACTGCGTCGTTCGAGCAATACAACGTCACGCCACACCCCGTGGTGTCGTCCGATCTTCTCTCGTCGACCGACCTCACGGAAGCCCGACTTTCTATGCAAGGCGAGGCTTGCCAGGTTCTCGGGGAAGACTCCTGACTGGATCGTCCAGAAACCGAGTCGTTCGCTTTCGGCCACAAGCGTTTTGAGAAGGAGACCGCCAACACCGCGCCCCTGGCTGGAAGGATCAACATAAACGCTGTGCTCCAGCACTCCCCCGTAAGCGCATCGCTCCGAAACCGCAGAACCGGCTGCCCAGCCCACCAGTTTCTGGGAGGCATCGAGAGCCACAAGTCGTGGCGCCGCCAGGTGCGATCGATCCCATGAGTCCCATTCAGGGACATCGGTCTCAAACGTTGCGTGCCCGGAGGCAATGCCCGCCTCGTAGATAGCCGCGACCCGGGGCCAATCCGAACCGGACATCCGGCGAACTGAGAAAGCATCCTGGGAGGCCAGCGGCCGCTCAGCCCGGATGGCGGCTGAGGCAACTCCCGGAGTGTATGTGTGAGTTGCTTCGATCGAGACTCCCACGAGGCCGGCCTCAGACAACAGCCGGGTGTACCTCAGGGCGTCGATGGGATCTCCGCAGTCCGCCGAAGGAGTGCAGCAAGCGTTTCCGGTTGTCTCGACCCGATCCAGGATCAAGTCGGCGATGGCAACCCTGCCACCGGGGACAAGCACACGAGCGACCTCCTTGAACACTGCCGACTTGTCGGCCGAGAGGACTATCACACAATTCGAGATGACGACATCGACCGACGCGTCCGGCAGGGGGATGTCTTCGATGTAGCCCTCGAGGAACTCGGCGTTGCTCGCTCCGCTCTCGAGGGCCCGGGCGCGGGCACGATCGAGCATCTCGGGAGTCATGTCGAGGCCCCACGCCTTGCCCGTTGGCCCTACTCTCTGGGCGGAAAGCAAGACGTCGGCTCCGGCCCCGGACCCGAGGTCAAGGACCCGGTCGCCTGGCTTGAGATCGACCAGTGAAAACGGGTTGCCGCAACTCAGCGATCCTTCGTAACAAGTCATGGCCAGATCGCCGTACCGGCGCCGCACGTCCTCTCTCAGACTCACTTCTTCCTGTTGGGTCATCGGCACTCCACAGCGGACAAGAACTCCGCCGGAACCTTTCCAAGCACCAGACCGGCTGCATCGGGGAAGCAGTCCAAACATTGCTCGTTGACTTGCCAGAAGCTGGCGGTGCCAATCCGCTCCACCAGGACGAACCGGACGTCGGAGAGAATGCTCAGGTGGTGGGACACGGTGGATTGGACGACGTCGAGGCGATCGGTGATCTCTCCAACGGTCATCGAACGCCCCTCGGTTGCTAGGAGATTGAGGATCAGAAGGCGAGTGGGATCGCCGAGGGCCCGGAACCAAGTCGCCCAGGTCTCGGCATTGGGTCGAGTGACATTCATCGATCATCGACGATAATCGATGGATGCCCGGCGTGCAAGCACTTCTTGAAGCTCGAAGCCGCGACTCAGTCCGCTTCTTCCTCGACCAGGATCGCCCCGATGGGGATTCCCTGGGTCGCCGCCTCCTCGTGGAGGATCACTCCGCGTCCAGCACAGACCGTGCATGGTTCCGAGAAGCTTTCCAACAGGCCGGCTGAGACATTCTTTCGAGTCATCTCCACCAGACCAAGGTGGGAGACATCGAAGACCTGCGTCCGCGTCTTGTCCTTGGCGAGGGTCTCGCGGAGTTTGCGGAGCACCTTGTTTTGATTTCCCTCCGACTCCATGTCGATGAAGTCGATGACGATGATCCCGCCGATGTCGCGTAACCGGAGTTGCCGGCCAATCTCTTCGGCCGCTTCGAGGTTGTTTTGGAGGACGGTCTCCTCGAGGCTCGAAGAGCCAACGAAGCGGCCGGTGTTGACATCGATCACTGTCAGCGCCTCGGTCCGATCGATCACCAGGTGACCGCCGGAGGGAAGGAACACCCGGCGATCCAACGCCTTGCGGAGTTGATCCTCGACGTGGTAGCGCTCGAAGAGCGGCATCTCCTCGTCATACCTGGCCACTTTGGCGACGAGGTCGGGGGCCGTGGCCCGCAGGTAGGTGCAAACCTGCTCGTAGGCGTCGGTGTCGTCGATCAGGAGTCGCCGGAAATCGGGCGTGAAATGCTCTCTGATGACACGAATCAACAGATCCGGTTCTTCGTAGACCCGGCGGGGGGCACCGCCACCTTCGGATTCGCCCTGGATCTGGCTCCAGATCTTGGCCAGGCGGTCGATGTCGGCCGCGATCTCCTCGGTGGAGGCATGCATTGCGGCCGTCCGCACGATCACTCCGAAGCCATCCGGTTTGACCTGGGCCAGAACCTCTCTAAGTCGGAGGCGCTCGCCCTCCGGCAGCCTGCGGGAGATGCCCTGGCTATCGGAGTCCGGTACCAACACCAGGTACCGTCCGGCCAGGGACGGGAGACCTGTGAGACGGGCACCTTTGGCACCCATGGCGTCCTTGGCCACCTGGACCAGGATCTCCTGACCCTCTCCGAGCGCTTCTTCGATTCGGGGCTGACGATTGCCGAACCTCTTCGAATCGACCTTCACATCGGCTGCGTAGACGACCCCGTTCTTGCTGGCTCCGAAGTCGATGAACGCTGCCTCCATGCCGGGCAGGACGTTGCGAACCTTGCCCAGGTAGATGTTGCCAACCGCTGAAGCCCGATCCTGTCCCGCCACATAGTGCTCGACCAGAACCGGTCCTTCGAGCACGACTACCTGGGTCTGATGGGGAAGGACCCGGACGAGCATCTGCTTGCGACCGACGTCGATCGGGATGATGATCTCGTCCTCGAGGGGACGTTCGCGGCCACCGCGCGAAGTCTGCAGGCCGGGCAGGTCGGAACGAGCACGACCATCCCGTCCTCCCCTACTGGCCCGTCCCCTATCGGTCTGGGCCGACCGGGACCGGTCCCGATTCTTCTCAGTCGGTCGATCGACCTCTGTTACACGCCGGACCTCGACCTTTTGGCCGCCGACCCGGACTGATTTTCTTTCCTCGGTGACATCCGACGATCCCCGCCGGATGACCTCTGGTTCCTTCTTGCGAAACCATGCCATCTACCAAAGCTCCTACTTCTGCTGGAGTGAGCTCCGTCCTTGGGAGGGCGTTCCTGGCGCCCAAAGGCACGGAGGTGCCAAATAAATGCGAATCCAGGGCCGGCTGGCGGGCCATGTTGCAGACTCCGGCGACAAGCCCGGAGATGGACAGCGGAAGGGCACCGGGCCCCCCGCCATTGGACAGCGGTAGGGCATCGGGCCCCCCGCCAATTAACAGCGGGTGGGGCGTGGGGCCCCCCGGCCGCGAATAGATCCTGAGTCCTGGCAACAAGACGGTCACCGAGTCAGTCGACTAGTGGAAACGAATACTCCGCCGGAACGACATTTCGTCGAGTCAGCGGCAAGGGAAAGGCTAGCAGGGGGCCGGTATTGGGCCAGGGAGCATCTTCCAGCCTTTAGGCGGCCCTTAACCCCCGGCCAATACGTTCCGGCCAACGAGGAGGAGACACTCTGACCAACGCCGCCCTACCCGCCACCGGCAGGCTTGCCACCCCGATCATGGCGTTCTCGCTGCCCAGATTCGCCAAGTTTTGGAGGCTGATTGCAGTCACGGCCCTGATTCTGGGCCTGGTCCTGGCGTCGTCGACCTGGATCCACCTCGAGATACCCACCTTGACCGGCGATTACTCGGTGGGCCGCCAGGAATTCTTATGGACCGACCCGATGCGACCCGAGCCCCGGACACAGGACCTCGCCGACCATCGCCAAACCGGTTTGGTGGTCTGGTACCCGGCTGAATCAGGAACAGGATCTCCCGCCCCGTACGTTCCCGACCTCGAGGCCATCAAGTCGGGTCTGCTCGCAAGCGGTGAGTTCAATTCGATGGAAGTCGCTGGACTTGGGTGGGTCCGGAGCCACGCTTTCGCAGATGCCGCGGTCGACTCTTCCGCCGACCGCTATCAGTTATTGGTGCTCTCCCCCGGCAATGCCACGAATGTCGAGTTTTACGGCTCGCTCGCCGAAGACCTTGCCAGCAACGGATATGTGGTCGTCGGTCTCAACCATCCCTTTCAGGTGACAGCGATGTCGCTGACCGACGGCTCGCTCGCCGTCTACGACACGGCCGCGGACGCCGGTCCGGTTGCCGACAAGATCGCGGAAAGAGTGGCCGATGTCGAGTTCGTGCTGAACAAGCTCGGGCATGAGATCGCGGTCGGACGATTCCTCGATGGCCGGGTTGACCTGTCGAGAGTCGGCGTCTTGGGTCACTCCAATGGTGGCCTGACTGCAGCGGAAGTATGCCGTGCTTCACCCGCGGTCACAGCTTGCATGAACATCGACGGCCAGGCAGCTTCCGGGCCTTTCGGGACCTCCGGTGAGCCTGCGCCGGTTGGCCGTCCCTTCATGTATCTAACGAAGGAAGCAGAGATCCATCCCGCCCTGGCCGCAACCTTCGAGCAGTCTGGGGCCGGGACTTTTCGCGTCGTCATACCGGCGGCCACCCACGATCAATTCGCCGACGGTCCCCTCTTCCAGCCCGGTCTGTGGCCGCTCGACCGAACCGCCGATCGCGTCCAGACCGTCACCAGGGGATTCGCCCGGGCGTTCTTCGACGAGCTCCTGGCTGGCCGCGCCTCTTCACAGCAACTGGCCATCGTCGACGCCCCCACCGACGTCTACCTCTACGGATATCCCCTCGGGGTCAATCAGCCTCAGTGAGAACCAAGGCCGGCTGTTCGGCCTCCTCGGGGTCGTAGCACGAGCGGCATCGAGCCTCGTAGGCACCCAGGGCGCCAAGGACGACGAGATCGTCCGAGCGGACAATCCGCTGCGTGAAGAGGCCGGGCCCGCCGCATCGATGGCAAACCGCCAGCATTTTGGTAACGAATTCGGCTCTGCCGCACAGGGTTGGAATCGGCTCGAAGGGTCGGCGCAGATAGTCGGTGTCGAGACCGGCTATGACGACCTGCTTGCCCGCATCGGCCAGCCTCTCAACCACCGCCACCAACCCATCATCGAAGAACTGTGCCTCGTCGATGCCGACCACGACCGTGGCGTCCTCGACCGCTCGCAGTAATTCGTCCGAGCCTGAGACCGGTGTGGCTGCAAACGTCATGTGGGAGTGGGAGACCACGCGGGTCTCGGCGTAGCGGACATCGAGGGACGGCTTGAACGCTTGGACTGGAAGCCGAGCGATGCGGGACCTCGTCACCCTTCGGATGAGTTCCTCGCTCTTGCCGGAGAACATAGGCCCGCAGATAACTTCGATCCAGCCAGCCGAGGGATGACGAAACATGCGCCCGTGACAGTACTCGGGTCAATTCTTCTTTAGGCCGGCTACTTCTCTCAGACCGGAACCGGCACGGGAGACCGTCGAAGCCAGATCGAGTTGGCGATGCCGAGCGCGATGGAGAAGCTGAGGAACGACGATCCCCCGGCACTCAGGAAAGGAAGCGGCAGCCCCGTCACGGGCATGATCCCGATCGTCATTCCGATGTTCACGAAGACGTGGAACACGAACATGGCAGCGATCCCGAGAGCCACCAGCGCCCCGAACCTGTCTCTGGCATTGGCCGCGATGACGAGGAGTCGCCAGACCAGGACCAGAAAAGCCGCGATCACGAGGATGCCCCCGACGAAGCCCAACTGCTCGCCGACCGCGGTAAAGATGAAGTCGGTTCCTTGCTCGGGCACGTACTGGAAGTTGGTCTGCTGACCCTGGAACAGCCCTTTGCCCGTGAGCTGACCTGACCCGACGGCGAGTTTGCTTTGGCGAAGGTTCCAACCGATGCCGGTGGGATCGATAGTGGGGTCCATCAGAACCCTGATTCGATCTACCTGATAGTCGCGGAGGACCCCGAGTTGGACCACGGCCGCGAGGAGCCCGAATCCCAATCCGGACAACACCAGGATCTGACGACCTGAGATTCCGGCCCCAAACAACATGACGATGGTTAGAAAGGCAAACACCAGCATCGTCCCGAGATCGGGTTGAAGAAAGATGAGGATGCCGGGCACGGCCATCACCATGAGGGCCTGCCCGATTCGACCCCATCGCAACTTCACCTGAGGTCGGCCCAGCACCGCCGCAAGGGCAATGACGCAGGCTGTCTTGGAGAACTCCGAGGGCTGCAATTGGAAGTAGCCGAGGTCGAACCAGCGCTGGGCACCCTTGACCGCGGGAAACAGGAACACCAGGGCGAGCAGGGCGATCATTCCCAGATAGATGATGTGGGCAAGCTGGCCTAGTTCCCGATAGTCGACGAACGAGAGAGCCACGAAGAGGATCAACCCCGCCGCGACGAAGATCATCTGTCGCTCCATCGAGAAAGAAGCCGGCAGGTTGTTGCGTTCGAGTCCCACCCTGGTTGCCGAATAGATCATCAGCAGGCCCAGCATCGAAAGGGCCAGGGTGGTGATGAAGAGGACCCGATCGGGGGTGTTCCGGCGCCGGTCGGAAATCGCCGGGGGGGCGTCGCGATGAGCCAGCAATGTCATCAGTCCGCCGCCTCTCCCTCGACTATCGGGTCAGGGACCTCTCCCATCAAGTACTGCATGATATGCCTGGCGACCGGGGCGGCTACCCGTCCCCCACTACCGCCTTCGTCGATCAGAACCACCACGACCCAGCGGGGCGAGTCGATCGGCCCGACTCCGACAAACCACGCATGGTTGTCGTTGTTGGCGATCGTCTGACCGGTACCGGTCTTGCCACCGACACGATCGAGGGAGGCGCCGAAGCCGGCGAAGGCCGTCGATGCCGTTCCGCGGGTGACCACCCGGTTGAGATCCGTCAGGATCGATCGGACCGTTGAAGGATCTATATCGATCTCGCGAACCAGTTCCCGCTCCGCCTGGTAGACGACCGTGCCGTCGCGGGCGGTGGCCGAGCTTACGACATGCGGTCGATACACGAACCCTCCGTTGGCGATGGCGGCGTATGACTGCGCCACCTGGAGAGGAGTCGCGGTCAATTCGCCCTGGCCGATCGCCAGGTTCATCAGGTCGCCTCCCAGGAACGGGCCTTCGGACAGATCGAGTCGACTCGGTTCGAGACGCGCCGGTGCCTCGGGGTTCTCTACCTGGAACTGCTTCCAGGCGTCGAACAGCGCCCGATCCGGCACGATCCCTTGAGCCTCACCGGTCAGGTCGACACCTGTGAACGATCCGTAGCCGAGGTCCCTCGCCCACTCCTGGATGATGCTCTCCTGATCGGTGAGCTTGTGAGCTCGCCAGGTCCCGAGCGCCACCGACCAGAAGTAGATGTTGCATGACTGTTCGAGGGCTCCATGGATGTCGAGCCAACCCTTGTCGACGGTGTACCAGTCGTGGAAGACCTGCTGGCTTCCTTCCTCAAACCCGGGGAGTCGCAGGGTGCCGCTGCAATGGATCAAACCGGAAGAAGGATCGAGGTTCTCGTCGGCTAGGGGCAGGTTTTCTTCGACGGCTGAGACATACGTGACCACCTTGAAAGTCGAGGCGGGAGGATACAGGCCCGAAACGGCCAGGTTGTTGAATGCCCTCTCATCGTTGAGAGCCTGGAAGGTGACCGAATCCAGCCCGCCGACAAATAGCGAAGGGTCGAAGTCAGGAACGGAGGCGAGGGAAAGGATCTCCCCTGTGGTGACATCGAGCACCACCGCCGCGGCTCGGGTGGCTTCGTGATTGACCTCGTTGCCGGCTGCACGGTCGGCGTCTTTTACGTCGTTGGCGAGCACCACCCCACTCGCCAACGCCTGTTCGACGACTTCCTGCAACCTCAAGTCAAGCGTCAACTGGAGGGTGGCCCCCTGAACTGGGGGCACCGGGAGTTGTTCCTCGACCACCTCCGATTGTCGATTCAAGCGAAGCTCGGAATAGCCGGGGATGCCCTGGAGGACGGTGTCGTAGACCCGCTCGACCCCCAGTTTGCCGATTCGCAGGTTGCGATCAAGGGCGGGCCGGCTTTCCATATCGGCGAGATCGGGCAGACCGAGATGCCCAACGACGTGGGCCATCGTCGGACCAACTAGGTAGACCCGCTCTGGGACCTTCTCGATGCTGACACCCGGCAAGTCGGACAGCTGCTCCGAGATCCGGTAGGCCGTATCAGTGGACACTTCAGTCACGGGGAACCGTCCGTTGAGGCCGGCGTCCTCGTACAACGCATCTAGTTCGGAGGCCGGCAGGCCCAGAAGCCCTGACAACCTCTGGATGAGCGCGTCCTTCTGGGCCGGATCGACGAAGCGACGATCGACGACCACCCTCGGCACGAACCGGCTGGTGGCGATCACGACTCCGCTCCGGTCGACGATGTCGCCCCTGGGAGCCTGACTATCGATGCGGACCCAGGTCTGCTCCTCGGCGATCTCGGCGCTCTGGGCTCCTTCAGCCACCTGGACAAACCACAGCCGGATCCCGAGGACCCCGAACATAGTGACGAAGGCCGCTGCGACAACAGTGAGACGGGTGCCGAACTTCATCAGGCTCTACGTCCCCCCGATTGCATCAGCCGGGTGACGGGTATCGCCAACAATGCCGCGCAGACCGCGTTGGTGATCGGCACTTCTATGAATCGGCGCAGCATTGCGTCCCCTAGTTCAGCCGATTGCCCGAATAAGACGCCAACCACCACTACCAGTGCCACCGAAATCAAAGAGAGAAACCCTGCCCAGATCCCGACCGCAAGGGGTCCCGAGTCCGCCCGCTGTCGGGTGCGCACGGCTACATAAGCCACGACGGTGTAAACCAACGCCCTCAATCCGAGGACCGAGCTGGCCAGCGAGACGTCGAACAGGGCGCCTGCCAGAAACCCGATCACAAGGGCGACCTCGGCCCGCAGGCTGAGCGTCGCCAGGATCACGACCAGAACCACAAGATCGGGCACCAGCCAGGTGAACCTCCGGAACAGGGTGGCCTGAAGAATGAGTCCGAACACGGCCAACCCCAGCGCTATGAGGACAGGGCGCGGGGACCTCATCCGCCGCCGGTTGTGGTTGTTGTGTCACCGCTGGTCTCGCCCGTCGTGCCGGGAGTGACCGCCGTCGTTGTGGTTTCCACAGTCCCGGGCTCCGGCGGCCACGTGATTACCACCACGATCCGCAGCGTGTCCGTTTGGGCGAAGAGCCGAACCGGCGCAGATATGGCGGTGCCCTCGAGATCGACGTCGGCAGTGACCTCGCCGACCGGCAGGCCCTGAGGGAAAGTCACCGAGACAGAACTGGTCACCACGAGGTCTCCGGCCTGGAGGGCTTCGATCGCATCGAAGACCTCCAGGGTGAGTTCATCGGACCCGAGGTGAGAAACCAGGCTCCCCACCTGGCCATCGACCAGAACCGTCACCGCTTCGCGATCCTGGGTGATCGGGACGACGATGGCAAACCCCGGTGCGGTCTCCACCACCTTGCCGACCACATAGCCGTTCGGGTCGACCACCGGGTGGCCCACCGCCACGCCATCGTCGGTTCCCTTGTCGATGACGAAGCTCGGCCCGAATGGATCGGGGCGTCCGATCACGTTGGCCGGGGTCTGGGCAACGTCGGGGTCGAGGATCTCGAGATCGTTGATCTGCTCGAGCACTTCGACCCTCGCTTGGAGATCCTGGGCGCCGGCCTGTTCCGCCTGTAAACGAGCAACCTCGGCGAGCAGGGCTTGATTCTCGGCCCGCAGAGTGGCGAGGCCGGTCAAGGCCTCGCCCAGGTCGGCAACCGGATCGACCACGATCGCGGCGAGGTTCTGCAGTGGTGCAAGCACGCTCAAGGCAGCGCTGCGGATATTGCTCGAGACAGAGCCTCCCGCGAGGCGCACGTCGACCGTCATCAAGAGAAAGGCAGCCACCACCAGGGTGACGAAGGTGGGCAGAGCCCGATCACGTCGTGAGTCACGGTCGATCATCGGTTTTCGCTATCGGGTGC
>DATLEZ010000116.1:0-6688 GCA_035525055.1 Acidimicrobiia bacterium
TTCCTCAGGGTGGCAGTACCCGACCGGATCCATGTCATCGATCTCTCGACTGGTGAAGAGGTCGGGGGCCTGCTCCTTCCCGACGCCGCCAACCAGGTGATCCTGGGGCCGGCCACTAAGACCAAGTTCGAAGTGTTCACCTGTGCCTGCTGAACCGGTCCCCAGTGATCAGGGCCCAGTGATCAGGGGTTAGGCGGGCTGACCCACTCGAAGTGAGCGGCATCCGGCACCAGCCAGTTGCCGCCCCAGGTGAAGCCCCATCGCTCCATGATCGAAACGAGACGAGGGTCCTGAACGGTGACCTGTCCAGTGGGGTTGGCGGCGTAGTTGAGATCGACCGCCACCCCCCAGGCATGGCGGGACAACGATCGGGTTCCGCCGATGAAACGAGGGTTATAGCAACCATCGAAGGTCTCGACGAGAAAGCCGAGATTGGATCGCTCAACCTCCGCCATCGCCCCGCGCAAGGAGTCGAGCATTCCGACGTGACAGGTGACCTGGCCGAGCAGCGGCACCTCGACAGTGGCGAGGTTGTCTTCAATCCACTCGCTGTGGATGTCGAACGACCCCGAGCCATCCAACCTCAGCGAGAATTCTCCGAACCCGGACTTGACTATCACCTGGGGCAGAACGGCGTCACCGTGGCGAAGGAAAGGCGTTTCTCCTGGCGCCCGGATGCGCACCGCCATTCCCTCGGGGAGCACCTCTCGGACCGATCGCTCGAAATCCGTCCGGTCGCCATCGATGGTCACCAGCAGATAGCGAGGCGTCGTGACACCAAGCTCCGATCCCGTCGTGATGGTTGTGACGATCTCGGCGGCTCCGACAACCTGGTCGGGTAGAACACCAACCACGTCGAGGTCGCGGGCGCCCGTCGAGAGCACGTCTCCCACCACGGCAGATCGCAACGACGCCGAACTCTCTCCTAGAACCACCTCACCGTCTTGCAGACCGGCGAGCGTGATCGTCCACTCGGCCGGGGCGATCCTGGCATAGGCATCGTCGACCGCCGATGCTTCCACTGGAACTACGAAGCCATCACCCGCATCGGAGTCGAGCCACACGAGGTCGGATCGGATCTCGGAGACGAGTGACACCCCGCCAAGGCTTTGGACATCAGTCGCCAGGCCAGCTGGCAGGCCTCCTGATGTCCACACCACAAGCACCGTCGACACCGACGGGATCGATCCATCTGGCGGTTCTACGACCGTTGTGGAAGCGGCCGCGACGGTCGTTGAGGACGCTGTGGACGAAGTAGATGATGAAACCGACGTGATGGCGGTCACGATCGGGGTCTGCCCCGACTGGAGGGCGGTGACACCAACTGCTCCTGCCACCAGTCCGACCACACCGGCCGCCAGCGAGGACCGCCACCGTCTCAAGAGCCACTCTCGTCAGGAGAAACGAGGCTTGCGGCAATCGCCAACAACTCGTCGAGAGAAGCGGCCGACGACCCGATCGACACGGATGTCTCGCCTTCGGTCCACTCGAGCAACCCCAGCATCGGTGAGTAGCGACCCGTGGTACCCCGAACTTCCACAGCGCGGGCATCGGGATCGAGAGGCGGGGAGAGCATCGCGGCAGGTTGAGACACGATGCGAACCGACCGGCCCCCGGCCGCATACAGGTTGACCTGCACTGTCTGACCCGAAGCCTGCACTATCGGCTCGAAATACCCGGCCAGGCCGGAAGGCAACCAGGCCCCCCCAACCTCCCCGGGTCCGGCGAGAGCTTCCGCCCAATCAACCGGGAGCGAAAGCTTGACGCCAGGCAGATCATTGGCCAGGTCTTCGAGAGCGGCCGACTCCAGTGAACCGGTGATTACCGCATCAAAGCCCATGCCATGAACAAACACCCTGTCGGCACCGCCCGAAACGAAAACGGGGCCTTCCGACAGCTCAAGGGTTCGCACTGCCGAACCGTCGTTCCCAAACAGGCCGGGACCGGCCCACTCCTCGGCGAGGTCCAAGCGGATCCAGGCCCGCCCATCGCTCCAGGCCCAGATCGTCGTCGCAACCCGGCCGCTGACGGTTCCCGCCGCCACCAGGGGAAGCCCGGGATCGGCCGGTGCCACGAGGTCCATGTCGGTGCGGAAACCGGCGTCGACTACGGCACCGTCCTCCCCCGGATCGAGATCGCCCATCACCTCGCTACTCAGATCGACGGCCACGTACTCGACAACCAGGTAGGGCGCACCAGACCCGTCTTCGTAACCGCGCCGAGCCGCCCACAAGATGCGGTCGGTCGACCCGCTGGGAGAAACCGCGACTCGCAACGGAATGAAGCTGTCCTGGTCAAGCCAGATCGCAACCAGATCCGTTGGGTGGATCTCACGCCAGTTGCCCAGACCGAAGTACGCGTTCAGCAGCGAGTCAGCTTGGGCAGCACTAACGATGAACCCCAGAGTCGGTCGGCCCAGAAGATCGCCGCCATCGAAGCGCTCAGGTTCGACACCGTTGCGAAGAACGGACGACGGCACAACCGCATCAAGAGGGGCCGGCACGATCACCGAGAACGGATCCCTGCCTGTCGTGATTCGGGTTCGACGCTCCCCGTCGGGGCAGCCGCCGAGCGTCGGACATGGAAACGGCGTCGAGACGGCTGCCGTTTCCCGATCGATCGACAGCGACCACGAGTTGAGGGGCCAGCCGACCGGCCCGCTCGTCTGGGTCACCTCGATCGCAAGGTACTCGGGTGACCGGTAGGACAGCTCCCCCAGGTAGGTCCGCTGAACGTCGGGGGCAATCGATTCGGTGACCGTGAATGAAGCGGTCAATCGATGAACTGCCGATTGAGCGGCGACCACTGCTTCAGGGAGCTCGACCGCGACCGACGTCCGGGGACCTCCGATACCTCCGGCTACGACAGCCCCGATAACGGCGCCGAGAGCGAAACCGGTTGCGAGCGACCAACGGCGGACCTCCCGACGCTTGACCGGAAGGCTGGCCATCACCCGATCGACGACGTCGGGAGCCCCTATCGGCTCAGATCCGAGGGTCATCGACTTTGCCCGCAGTTGTTGCAGCTGCTGTAAGAAAAGCTGGCAGTCCTCACAGGTTTCGAGGTGACCGGCGGTTCGCGCCGGAACCGGGGCTCCGTCGATCGACGCCGACAGATCGAGACGCGCCGACTCACATTTCATCGGCCATCCCATCCTCATCCGGCCCCTCTTCGTCGCGCAGCCACTCCACCAGGTGGCGACGGGCGTGATAGAGCCGGCTCTTGACGGTGCCGATCGGCACCCCGAGGACCCGAGCGACCTCCTGGTAGGACAGCCCCATCACTTCGACCAGAAGGAAGGCTTCCCTGAGCTTGGGAGCCAGCGAGGCGATCGCGGCCTCGAGCTCCAACCCCGATGGAGATGAGTGAGCCCCGGGATCACCCAACTGCTCCATGTCGAGGTCGAGCTGCTTGCGCCGGTTTTTGCGAATGGCGTCGACGCCGGCGTTGCGAGCGATGGCCAACACCCAGGTCGAGAACTTCGACCTGAATTGGTAGGAGTCGAGCTTCTTATACACCTTGAGGAAAGTCTCCTGGGTTACGTCCTCGGCCAGCGACTGATCGCCGAGCAGGTGGCTGAGAAACCTCCAGACCTGGCCCTGATGGGCGCGCACCAGTTGCGCGAAGGCAACATGGTCGCCCTTCGCAGCAGCCCGGATCAGGTCCGGGTCTGGTTCTTCCACTTGTCGCTGCGCCGATGCCAGCTCCGTCCAATCGCTACCAATGAGACGAGCGAGCCGAGCGATTTGTTCACAGTTGGCTGATGTTCAAGCGGAAGGGCACCGTGCCCCCCCGAGGGGCATTCTCTCAAT
Organism: Acidimicrobiia bacterium; assembly: GCA_035525055.1. Classification (GTDB taxonomy): domain Bacteria; phylum Actinomycetota; class Acidimicrobiia; order Spongiisociales; family ZC4RG35; genus DATEEG01. Next base: position 3,813 of record DATLEZ010000116.1, read on the forward strand.
GCTCTTCTGGCGCGATGCAGAACTCGTTGCCGTCGGGATCGGACATCACCCGCCAGGCGAATCCGGGTATCTCGTGATCCTCGACATGCGACCCTCCAATTGCGACGATCCGGGCGGTGGCTGCTTCCAGGTCGCTCACCGAGGTGTCGAGATGGAGGCGCCGGCGCCCTTCGGTCGGATGGGCCACGCGTTGGAAGGCGATCGAGAAGGCTCCCGGTCGCTGTGGTCGCAGCCAAAGGAAGCCCTCCACCTGATGGGCGACTTCAACCCCGAGGAGTTCGGCCCAAAAGGCGGCCAAACGCTCTTCGTCAGTCGTGTTGATCACAACGGAGCGGACTTTGGGAATCAGATCGTCGGCCAAGGCTCCTCCTGCTAGCGGGGGGATCGAATGTAACGCCTACCCTGCCCGCGATGCGTGCCTGGCTCCTCGACGACATCAAAGGCCCCGAATCCCTGCGCTTCGGAGAGGTCGACGATCCAACACCAGGCCCCGAAGAGGTCGTAGTCGACATCAAGGTGGCCGGGCTCAACCATCTGGACGTCTTCGTCACCTACGGACTGCCCGCCCCCAAGTCCTTTCCTCACATTCCCGGCGCCGACGGGGCGGGGGTGTTGGCAGCGGTCGGTGAAGGCATCCAGACCTGGAAGCCCGGTGATGAGGTGATAATCCACCCTTCTATTTCGTGTGGCCGATGCGACGCATGCCTCCGCGATGACATCGTCTTCTGCAAGGCGTTCACGATCCTGGGCGAGAGATTGCCGGGGACCATGGCAGAGAAGATTGCCGTGCCGGCCCGCAGCGTGTTCCGCCGCCCCGCCAGCGTCGATTGGGAAGTCGCCGGCACATTCGGGTTGGCAACCGCAACGGCATACCGGATGTTGTCCCGGGCCCGCCTGCAAAACGGTGAGACGGTGCTCGTGGTCGGCGTCGGTGGTGGGGTTTCGTCGGCGGCGATGCTGATCGCCGTCGCCCGGGGAGCCCGGGTATTCGTAACTTCGAGGTCACCGGACAAGATCGCCTGGGCGCTCGCCCATGGAGCCGAAGCCGGGTTCGACTCGGCCGGGGAGTTCTCCAAGGAACTGCGCGCCGTCGCCGAAACCGGCGCCAACGTGGTGATCGAGAACGTCGGGCTGGCGACCTGGAATCAGTCGATGAGATCGCTGGAGGCAGGCGGGAGGATGGTGATCTGTGGCGCTACCGCCGGAAACAAGGTTGAGTTAGCCCTGCCGGTGCTGTGGTTCAAGCAGTACGAGTTGATCGGCTCCACGATGTCCAACCGGTTGGAGTTCGAAGCGTCCCTGGCAATGGTGGCGGACGGTTCGGTGCGGGTCCCGGTTGATCGGATCTACCCGTTCGAGGAGCTTCCCGCGGCCATGGCCCGTCTCGAAGCCGGCGAGCAGATGGGAAAGATTGGGTTGGCGCCTTGAAGGCCTAAATAGGCTTAAAGACCCACTGGACTCTGGGATTCTGCACCGTATCCACCGCTTCGCCTGTCGGACAAGTTCCGGCTCGCCCTCACGGTCCTGGTGGCCTCGAGGATCAAGGGAGCGAGCCGCCAGCAGGGCCGCCTCGTTGAACACACCGGTAACACCAGCGTGAAGGAGGGCCTCAGATCCAGGGCTGGCTGGTTTGGAGTGGAAAGCTCCGGCAAGATCGGGATCGCTCTCTATCGACGTACTAATTCGGCAGGCGGCGAGACGCAGTCGAGAGGCTCGAACCCTCTGCTCGAAAGTGCCCGTGCTCAACGAATGAGCGTTGTACCCGCCGACCCGTAGAGTCGAAGCTAGCCCCTGGGGAGGTCCCATGACAGAGATCGTTCGGATCAATCGCCGGCTGTTTCTGGCCCGGTTGGGCAAGGGAACCATGGCCCTTGCCGTCCTCGGTGCCTGTGGATCCGACACCGGTGGGTCGTCGACGACGGCCGCGGCGTCGACCACCGGCCCGGCGTCGACGGCAGCCTCGACCACCACCGCCGGCGCCATAGCCACGACCACGACCACCGCTGCTCCATCGACCGGCCTCGCTGAATACCTCCGGGTCGACCTCGGGTTCGTCTCGGCCTACGTCGTGGTCCGCGGTTCGGAGGCGGCTGTGGTCGACACCGGGGTGTCGGGTAGCGAGGCCGCAATCGAGGCTGCCCTCGGGACCGTCGACCTCGGCTGGGATGCGGTCGGCCACGTCATCCTCACCCATCACCATCCCGACCATGTCGGCAGCATGCCCGCAGTGTTGAACGCCGCCGCCGCCGCAGCGGGGTACATCGGCGAGGGCGACCTCGACAACGTCTCCAGCCCGAGGGAACTGCTCCGCCTCAATGACGGCGACGAGGTGTTCGGGCTCACCGTTATCGGTACGCCGGGCCACACCGCAGGCCACATCAGCCTGCTTGATCCTGTCGCCTCTGTCCTGATTGCAGGAGATGCCCTCAACGGAAACAACGGGGCGGTCGCCGGACCCAACCCGCAGTTCAGCGAAGACCACAACGAGGCCCTCGCAACTGTGGGGAGGATGGCCGGGTACGAGTACGAGACGCTGTATTTCGGGCACGGGGAACCGGTCTTCGAGGGAGCCTCGGCGCTCGTCGCCGACCTGGCGGAGAGCCAGTGACCCCTGGTTGCGGGGTAAGGGCGGCCTCTATACTCCCGGCCTGATCAATTGGATGCGTCAGCAGCGTCTGGCGCGCCCACCCTTGGGGGTGTGGTGAAGCCTGGAGTTCACGCCGGCCTGTCAAGCCGGAGGTCGCGGGTTCAAATCCCGTCATCCCCGCAAATCGAGTCGCTGCCAAGCGGGCAGTTCGCGGCCAGGTAGCTCAGTTGGGAGAGCGACGGTCTGAAAAACCGTAGGTCGGCAGTTCGATCCTGCCCCTGGCCACCAC
>DATLEZ010000117.1:0-6747 GCA_035525055.1 Acidimicrobiia bacterium
GGGGATCTCGGTTGATCGTCGGCTCACCGTCGATCTAGAAGATTCCTACCTGCACTGAGCCGATCCTCTGGCACCGCAGAAGGCGGTCCGAAGATCCGTGCGCAGGGACTTCGCGAACTGCGAACATACCAACCGACCAACCAGGAAGAGCGACCGACCTGGTCGGGGCGACATCGGCTCTTTCTCCCTAGGTGAGTAGGTCCTCGAGCTCTCTGCGCGTAGGTATCTCGGGAACTGACAGATCAGGCAGGTCGCGCGCAGTTGCGGTGACCTTCTCCTGTATGTCGGTTCGCCCCATCACGTCGTCTTGTGAGGTCAGCATCGACATTATCTCCAAATGCGCCCGAAAGACCTCCGAATCGGTTAGGACCGAGGCGAGATAGGCCGTCTCACCCGGCGACCTTCCCTCGCCGTGTCGGCTGATCTTGCCCAGCCGGACGGCTTCCATCTCGCCGCTTCTTGATCGATCGATGTCCCGGGTTGCGTGATACCACGGCCTGAGCTGCTCGCGGGTGATGGTCTCCCAGGAGTCGGCGAGCTCGGCAGGCCGGTCCAGCAGTTGAGTGATCGCCGGCGTTAGGGCAATCGCATGCATCAGACCCATCGTGATGCCACGGCCGAGGATCGGGTTGGTACATGACCAGGCGTCCCCCACCGGCAGCCACCCGGTCGCTACCGGACTTCCGTTGAGGTGAACCCTCCGCTCCCTGTCGGCTACTCCCGCCATCACGATCATGTCGCTGATCGGTTCGGCGTCGATGAAGTGAGCGCGTTCCGGATGGGCCCTGATGACTCTTTCGAAGACTTTGGGGTCGCGGGCACTTCGCAGAGTCCTGTCGGAGCTCGTCCCATACAGAGTGACCGACCAGGTCTCGTTGTCCGCCGGGAAGGTTCCAATCGAGACCGACCCGCTGGGGAATCGGGATAGGACATAGGGTTGTGGGAAGTCTGGCTCCGTCTTCCGGTAGTACCGGGTGTAGTAGACAAACCGGAAATCGCCGTCGGACTCCGGCATTTCCTCTGCGCCGATGTCGTCGAGCAGTGAAGCGATCGGAGATCTTCGACCACCGGCGTCGATCACGATGTCCGCATGCAGCTTCTCCCCGCTGTCCGTGACCACACCGGTGACCTGGGGCGCTCGGGGGAGAACCTTTGCTCCGGTTGTCAGGCCGGTGATCCTGGTTCCGCGACGAACCTCCAGGTTGGCCGTCTCCTCGGCAGCGCGGGCGAATGCGAGCTCATAGAGAGGTCTCGTAGCAGCCAAAGAGTCGAAGCGGTTGTCGTCTGGCTGCGGCTCCCAGTGTGCGATCGATGGGGGAGGCGAGTCGGTGAGATTGAAGTGATGAGCTCCGAAACACGTCATGTAGTCGACGACAGTGTGGAGGCGGTTTTCGAGGATCTGGAGGCCCCGTGGCAGAAGCCCGTGCGACTGCCTGAACTGGGATACTCCTGGCCGGTTCCAGTCGACCCACGCATTCTTGGCCGTGCGAGGAGGCTCTTGAGCGTCCTTCTCGACCACGATCACTTCGAGCCCTGCCTCGGCCAGAAGCATTGCAATGGCCAAGCCTGCCGGTCCGGCCCCTATGACAATGGTAGAACTCATGTCGTTTTCCTCGCTTTGTCGATGCGCCGTACCAACGCGAAGTACCTTTCCTCCCAAAGGCTGAATATCGCAACATTGTTACGTTACAGTGTAACGTAACAATGTGATGAAAGGTTGTCAACCCGTGGGCAGGCCCAAAGAACACGATGAAGAGACGGCTCAGGCGCTGCTGAAGGCAGGGGAGGAGCTCTTAGGGAAGGGTGGGGTGCCCGCGATTTCCGTGAGGGCTGTGGTGGACAGGGCCGGTACGACGACCCGCGCTGTCTACGCGCTGTTTGGCTCCAAGGCGGGCCTCGTCGAGGCGATTGCGGCGCGCGGCTACCTGCTTCTCGCCGACTCGGTCAACGCCTTGCCTCGTACCGACGATCCCCGGGCCGACCTTGTGGATGTTGGCGGCGTGTTCCGGGCGTTTGCCATCGGTCATCCGGCGCTTTTTCGGCTTACCTTTGAAAGAGCCCAGGCCGAAGTGTTCTCTTCTGACAGGGTGAGGCAGGCAGCAGTGGCTGCCTATGAGGCACTGATTGATTTGATAGAGAGAGCTCAGGAGTCCGGCGACGTCGACCCCAGTCGAGCTCCTGATGAGATCGCTTACATGATCCACTCCGTGTGCCAGGGTCTGGCCGGGTCGGAGCTGGCTGCGCTGCGCCCCCCGATCGGTGCCGGAATGTGGTTGCGTCTTGGCGACTTTGACAGAAGCAAAGGTTGGGAAACGGTTCTCAACGCTGTCGTCGACGGACTCGCTCCGTAACGCCACCCGTTGTGTAGTCGATCATCGACTCGCGCCCGGCGAGATCCAGCAGACGACGGACCTGTCTGGAAGGATTTCGAACTGTTATGGGTGCATTGATGACGGGAGCCGTGTCGAGGCTGCGCAGACCGGCTACGTCGATGAAGCTGAGACTGTCGAGTTCGTAGACCACGGCAGCGTATTGGCCTGTGTAGGGAGTGAGGCGCTCTCTGAGCGATGACTCGGTGCCCATGTCGAGTTCGCCACTCATCCGGACGAAGGCTGTGGTCCCATCGATGCTCACGACTACTTCGAGCGGACCAGGCTCATCGAGGGAGGTAGGGGGTCTGCTCTGTGGCCTTATGTCTACCAAGGTTTCCGGCTCTCACTCTCATGAGACGTCTGCCGGGGTCTAGAGCAGTATCCGATGCGGGTAACAGTGTCGAAGATAGCATCCCGACCTCGCCGGCGGCAATAGAGATGAGCCCGGCCACTCCGGCGCTCCTCGATGGCGGGCCGGCTCACGATGCTGGGGAAGCCTGATGGGAGCCGACGAGGGAGGCGAAGACGACGACGTTGTCGAGGTAGCTGCGCTGGGCGCGGTTGAACGGACCACCACAGGTGATCAGGCGCAGGGCGGCGTGGTCGGTGTCGCCGTAGACGAGATCGGTCGGGAAGTCGTCTTTCGAGTACTGGCGCACCGCCTCGACGGTGAAGACGGCCACCGTGCCGTCGCGACGGGTGACCAGCACCTCGTCCCCTGGGCGCAGACTTCCGAGGTCGAAGAACACCGAGGGGCCGTTGGCGGCGGAGTCGACGTGGCCCACGATGATGGCGGGACCCAATGCACCCGGGGTCGCTGAATGCTTGTACCAGGCCGCCTGGTCGTAGTACGGGCCGGGAGCCGGCACCTCCATGGTGTGCTCGACGGTCAGGCCGACCTGCTGCATCTCCGAGTGCACCCCGATCGCCGGGATGTCGATGGCGGTCGGCTCCGACGACTGGAGGAGGACAGGATCGTCGACCTCCTCGGGCACCGGCGAGAACGGGGTTGGCGGTCTGAGGGAGTGGCCCTCACCCGGCGGTGGCGCAGGATCGGACTCAACTGCGGACACCTCTGGCGCTAGTTCTTCCGATCCGGCCCACTGGGGTGGATGCGGCGGGGTCTGGGCTGTCACAGCCCAGACGATCGCAGTCGCTCCGCTTGCCGCGAGAACGACGCCCGCCACGGCGAGAAAGCGGTGACGGGCGGCGCCCATGCTGGGCAAAGCCCCTGCTAGCCCGACTGACGAGCTTGGAGCCGTCGTCGAACCGCTAACGCTCCGACCGCGGCGGCGAGGAGAGAAAAGCCGCCGAGGAGCAGGATCATGTTCGGAGCGCCTGAGCTCGAACCACCACCGGTGTCGACGCCGCCTACGGGCGGTGCCACGGTGGTGGCCGTGGCCGCTGCTGAAGTGGTGGTCGCTGCCGGAGCAGTGGTGGTGGTGTCTTCTGGTGCGGTGGTGGTAGTGGTGTCCTCTGGGGCGGCGGCGGTGCAGCCCGCTTGGCTGATGGTGTTGGTGTCCATTGTGACCGCGGCGTTGCGTGCCAGCACTCGGCCCTCGACGGTTGCTCCGGTGGTGAGGGTGATCGACTCCAAAGCCATGACGGTCCCTACGAAGGAGCTGTCCGTTCCAAGAGTGGCTGAACTGCCCACCTGCCAGAACACGTTGCAGGCATCGGCGCCGTTGATGAGCTCCACGCTGCTTGCTGATCCGGTGACGAGGGTGCTCGCCATCTGGAAGATGAAGACGGCGTTGGGGTCACCTTCGGCGTCGAGGGTCAGCGTCCCGGTTATCCCAAAGGTCCCCGCAGCTGAGTCATAGACGCCAGCGGTCAGGGTCTGCCCAGCGAGCTCGGTGTCCACCGTGGCAGTCACCGGTCGCCCGACGGCGTCGTCGTATGCCGTGACCAAGTCGACCTTGGCCTGCTCAGCGACAGCATCGGTCTCGTGGAGCTCACCGTCCAACGTCACCGAGTCGAACCCGGTCACCGCGGTTCCCGGATGTAAGCCGACATCGCCGGTGATGGTCGTCGGGCCGGTGTTGGTGATGGTCGAGCCGGCTAGAACAGCGAAGTCGCCGGCTGTTCCGAGACCGACGGACAACTCCTGCGCCTGAAGTGCCGGGCCGAAAGCGAAGAAGGCCAAGAGGGAGATCAGCGCGATGATCGGGACGTTCCGTGCGGCAGTCATCGGTCGCGGGAACTCACTGTGTAGATCGGATAGCCGTCTCTCGGTTTTCATCGTACGCCTCCGGCGTTGGGACGAAACCGCGAGGTCTGGGCGGTCAGCCACTGAATGCTGTCGGAACCCACTCTACGCCGTCATGCGACGTTTGGGAAGGGCCTTGGCGTGGCGAACAGCTCACGGGGTGGCGGGCGGCGCCCATTCTGGGCAAACCCCTGGCTAGCCAGACAGACGGTTCTGGAGTCGTCGTCGAACCACGAACGCTCCGACCGCCTCTTGACTCGTATCGACAGCATGGCCGAAGGTGGAGTCTCGGTCGCCGAGATCGATATAGGCACCGTCTAGGCCAACGGATCCGCCAAGTAATTAGACATATTACTAATACACAAGTAAGCTCTCAAGTATCACCGATGAAAGAGATCACCCATGACTCGAAATGAAACGAACATCGCCAGATTCGTTTCCTGGATGCGAATGAACTGGGTTTGGTACGACAATCATCTCCCATTGGTCCCGCAACTCGCCCGGATCGAGCCTTCCCGCTTCTCAGACGATCGGTCACGGGGGTTCACGAGGTGGGAGCGTCATGAGTGAAGCCGGAAATGCTCGGAGACGCGAGCAGATCGAACGTAGCAAGGCGGCGCGTGCTCAATGCGGCGGATGTGGTCATCCACGCAAAGAACATCGCGACCGATATCTGTGCACGGTGCCTAAGTGTGCGTGCAACGGTTATTTCCTGTTGGAGTTGGCGTCGAAGTAGGTCACTCCTCGTGTGAGTCGTCGTGATCGCTCAACGCCCCATCAACGCTGCCGTCGCCGTGGTCATCGCTCCTCCCGTCTCACCGTGATGGTGGGACTGAATGGAGGGGCGTCACCGAGTCCGGTGAGGAGAGTGCGGAGGAGTCGGGTGAGATCGCTTCTCTCGGACGGCTCGAGCAGCCCGACGATTTCGGATTGAGCTTGAAGGAGACTGGCGAGAGCGTCTTCTGCGATATCTCTGCCCGCCGGGGTGAGATGTATCAGCACACCGCGCCCATCCCGGGGGTTGGGTCGGCGTTCGACGAGCCCGGCTGCCTGGAGGCGATTGAGCCGGACCGTCATTCCCCCGCTGGTCAGCAGGAGGTCCTCGGCCAACTCCGTTGGCGTCAAAGGCCCGACGAGGTCGAGTTCGGTGAGGGTTTCGAGATCACCCCGGTGGCTGAGGCCATAAGCGGCTGCAATGCGATCCAGTCTCGCATGGAGGTAGTGGGCGGCCCGTAGCACTCGGGTCCCCACTTCGAGCGAAGAGAAGTCCACGTCGGGTCGAGACGTCCTCCACCTCTCGAGTATGTGGTCGAGACGGTCGGTCGTGCTCTGCTCGTTCATGGCAAAGGCCAATGTAGTTGACATTTAGTTATACTTCAAGTAATTTGTCTAGACAAAGTGAGTGGATTCCCCTCCCCTGACATGGGCGAGAGTGGCGGTGATCGTGACATGAGCGACAACGAAGAACAGGCGCGTGCTTCCGATGCCGAGGTGGAGGCTCAAAGTGAGAAAGCCGCTCCCCGGACGGAGCCGGAACGGGTTTTCGTTGGGACCGGCCTGTTTTGGGGACTGATCTTCGGGGTGATACTGGCATTGGCGGCGATCGTGCTGGCGGCTCAGAACACCGACACCGTCACCATCTCTTTTCTCGCCTGGGACTTTTCGACTCCCTTGATCGTGCTGATCCTCGGCGCACTGCTCATCGGCATCGTTCTCGATGAGTTGCTTGGCTTGGTCTATCGAAAGCGTCGGCGCCGGACCCTGCGTGAGCGTGACGAATTGAAGCGCCTGCGATGACGAGAGGAATAGAGCTGCCCTCCGAGGCCCGCGACCGCGATTCCGGAGAGGGCCATCCAGAGAGTCTGCCGTTCCTGGCGTGCTCCGAGCAGGGGCCAGCCGGCCACGATCATCGGTGCCAGATGGAAGGTGGTGGCAGGTCGGATTGCCGCGGCCACTCCCCACAGGCCGGCGAACAGAACGGATCCCAGGATCCTGCGGACGCTGGCGGTCATGGGCGGCAGAACGCTCGGTGGACACGAACTGTTTAATCGAGTGTCGTAGTTGCGACGCTCTTCGCATCCATGCCGGATCCCAAACCGTCCCGCCGGAGGGTGGGGAGGACGCGCCACCCAGGTAGTCTTTCTCCCGACAGCCTTAGTCGGATCG
>DATLEZ010000118.1:0-15527 GCA_035525055.1 Acidimicrobiia bacterium
GCAGTCGGCGGCCGTGACCTGACGCATCACGTGCGGCACCACGATCTCTGCCGGCACGTCGGCGCCGTTGATCGACAGCATCGCCGCGGTGACACCGATCCGTGACTGGAAGTTGCCACCGGCCGAGAACCAGATGTTGTACGTCGGTTCCGCTCGGTCCACCCAGTCGCAGAACAGGGTCTGCTCGTCGGTGCGTATCGCCACGGTGAGATTCTGCACCGGGATGTTGAGCTCGTCATAGGCCTGGAGGGCGCTGAAAAGCCCGTCGGAGTACTCATAGCTCCATCCGCCAATTTCGGGGTTGGTCGTCAACAACGCTCGAACCGTGTCGAGGGCGAAGTTGTTCACCCAGTAGGTGTCCCCGGTCGTGGTGTTCGCATCTGGCGGCGGATTCACCAGCTCGATCCCGCTGGCGTACGCCGGGATCTCACAGCGCTGCCAACCGAGGGTCAGGGCGTTGCCGGGTGACCCTCCGAGCATGCCGACGGTCCCAGTGCCGACCCCATCGTTGATGACCTGGGCGAAGCTCTCACCAAGAGCGCAGAGCTCCTCACCGACCACCGTCAGGTAGTCCTGACCCGGAACGAGGGCGCCCTCCTGATCGGGGAGACCCACCCAGCCTGCCGAGAAGGGGACGTACGGGATTCCAGCCGCGTTGGCTTCAAGGATGGCATCAGCAATTGCCACACCCATGTCGGGATAGCCGACTATGAAGTCGACGCCTCTCTGGATGAGGAACCTGATGTCATTGGCATGGACCGCCGGATCCTGGTTGAAGTTGGCCGCCGTGGAAACGATGGCCCCGATCTCGGGATAGGTGAGCGCCTGGAGGATTGCCTCCATATGGCTCACTCCACGCCAGACGTTCACTGTGTCGCCGCCGCCGTCGGCGTAACCCATAACCAGTTCGCCACCGCTTCCGGTGTCGCACTCCTGGGTGCTCCAGCACTCCAACGCCTTGTCAATCGTGGCCTGGTCCAGATCCTGATTGGCACGGGCTACCGATGCCAGGATGATGTTCCAGCTCGCCTCGTCCGACGGATCCACCGGGCCCAGCGCCTTTTCCACCAATGCCAAATCAGCATCGGTGCTTTCTCCAAATTCTGACAGCGCACCGGCACTTTCGGTCGTGGTGGTTTCACCGGCGGTAGTTTCAGTCGTGTCAGCGGTAGTAGTTGTCTCGGCGGCCGTCGTGGCCGTCGCCGTGGTCGTTGTAGCGGCCGTACCGCTGCACGCCGCGAGGATCAATGCCAACACGGCGAGGGCGCCGATTGTGTTGATTCTCTTCATATTCCTCCTCCAGTAGCTATTAGCGCGGTTGTTATCTCTCTCATAGGCGGTGAGACTCGTTTGATACGCGTCTCCTTTCTCAAGCTGTTGCGTCGTTTGATGTGTTGTCGTATCTCGTAGATGAGCGTTTAGGACTTCTCCGTTCGCGAAACACCTGCTCCACGCCTTTGATGATCCGATCGCCCGAAACCAGCATGCCTCCGATGATGACCAAACCGAAGACCACGAACTGGAGTGCGGTGGGAAGCCCCATCACTCGCATCATCTGATTGAGACCGGTGAGAAAAAACGCGGCGGCAAAGGTGGACACAGGGCTGGCCAGACCGCCGTTCAACGAGGCGCCACCGATGACGACGGCAGCAATCGGGCCCAGGAGATAAGACGTGCCGATGTTGACTCCCGGGTTGCGCAAAAGTCCTGCCAGCGCCACTCCCGCGATGGCATACAGGACCGCCGCTGCCACATAGGCCGAGACTTGATAGAGATTCACGCGGACACCAACAACGCGGGAGGCCACCGGGTTGGCTCCCACCACCTGGAATCTTCGACCGACGGCCGTGTATCTGAGGGCAGTGACGAGGAGGATGGTGACCGCCACTCCGATCCAGAGGATCGGGCTCACGCCGAAGATGCGGTTGCTAGTCCAGCCAGACAACCCGGTCGGCACCGGGCTCTGGACCGGGAAGGTCCTGCCGTAACGATTCACAACTCCGTTGGCGACCTGGCCCACCGCCAGAGTGACGATCAGCGCGTTGAGCTTGAGCCCGCCTATGAGGATCCCGTTGACCAGGCCGATTACGACGGCCGCCCCGATAGCCGTGAGGAACGCCACGCCGATGCGGTCGTCCGCCTGATCGCCAACACCGACCATGATAATCGCACTAAGGGTGAGGGTGCCAGGGACGCTGAGGTCGATGCCACCGTGCATGATCACCAGCATCTGGCCCAGCGCGGTCAACCCGAGCAGCGCCCCGAACGGGGCGATGGCGCCCAGTGCCACGCCGCCGAGAGCATCCGGGGCCCAGATCGAGGCGACGACAACAAGAAGGATGAGGGCGAGATAGACCGGCATGTAACGCGAAGCCACTACGAAGGACGTCAATGCGGCCGAAGGGGCGCGGGTGAGAGTCATCCCGTCCCCCCGTGGGCGGTTCCGACCAGAACGCCTGACGCGGCCCCAACCCGTTGCTGCGCGGCTCTGGCCAGGTTGCGGGCTCGTTCAACGTCGGCTTCAAGCACACCGTTGCGCATCAGGACCCGTCCACCGACAATTACCCAGTCGACATTCGATGTGTCCATCCCCCAGACCACGGCCCCGATCGGATCATTGATCGGGAAGATGTTGGGACGATCGGTGCGAAGGACGACGATGTCGGCCTGCTTTCCCGGCACGAGCGATCCCGTCATCCCACCGAGGCCGGCAACACGGGCGCCGTCGATGGTGGCGTAGCGGATGACCTCGCGAGTGCTCATGAGCTGGGGAAGCCCGGCCTTGCCAGCGAGCTTGAGGTCGAAGAACGTGGCATGTTGCATCGAGATCGCAGCGCGCATCTGAGCGAACATGTCACCGGGGGCCACGCGCTCGGTGTCCACCGCCAGGCCAGGCCGGACACCACGATCGATCAGTCGCTGAATCGTGAGCGATCCCCGGCCACCCGCCATCTCGCTGGACGGCGCCAGCGAGATGCCCGTGCCCGATGAGGAGATAGCGTCAAGGTCGTCATCATTGAGGTTGGTGCCGTGGACGAGCGTGACGTCCGCGCCGAGCATGCCCTTACTCGACATAGCTGCAACCACTCCCCCGCTCGACGCCTCCGAACCCGTGTGAGCGTGGATCCGCAGCCCCAGTTCCCTCGCCGACTTCCAGTCGCCGGCGAGCTGTTCGAGATGGGCCAATTGGCGAGCAGGCTGTTGGCGATCGGGGGGGACCGGGTCGGCCGGTCCGAAGGCGATGGTCGTAATGGATTGGGCAGGGTCGGTTCGTCCAGAGGCGAGACGTCCAAGCGCAGGGCCGACCGCCTCCTGGCTCTCGGCCCAGCTTGGAACCGAGTGGACGAACACCGTGCGCAACCCGGCGTCGGCGTGAGCCTCGAGTGCAGCGTCTGCGTAGGTCTGGTCGAGTTGTATGTCGGACCAGTCCACTACCGATGTGATCCCCGCCTCGGCTGCACCCAACAATCCAATCAGGGTCGAGGAGTAGACATCTTCGGGCGTGTAGTGACTCCCGTAAGCAGCGGGCAACACCGATGCTTCACCGCTCGGGCCACCCTCACCAAAGTTTCGGAACAGCGATTCCCAGGCATGGCGATGGGTGTCGACGAACCCGGGCATGACGACGGTGTCGGTGGTGTCTATGACCTCGGCGTCACGGGATCTGAGACTTTCTCCGACCTCTGCGATCCGCCCGTCCTCGATGAGTACGTCTCCTTTCCGCAGGTTGGCGGATTTCGGGTCGAGGGTCAGAACGCAGCCGCCCCTCAGCAAGATCCTCCCGGTCATCTTGGACCGGTCATAGGAGATTGGGCCCGATTCTGGCAAACGCTTGCATGACGCCACAGAGTAGAAGGACATCGGAGCGTTTGGCGAGCGTTTGCAGCACAGGCTGAAGGGGGGTGCTCAACCCGTGGTCCCGGGGGCGTCCCGGCCTGATTCCAAGACGATTTCAAAGCCGACGTCGATGAACGGCGCTGCCAGCCCGTACCGGGAAGCCTCGTCCTGGGAGTGGTTCCAATCGAAGTCGACCGCCAGGGAGTCCTTTACCGCGAAGACCGCATCGGACTCGAGATACGGATCGCCCTCTACGAAAATATGGGTCGTCAGTGGCTTGAAACCCGGCGCCCGGACCATGAAGTGGATGTGGGCCGGCCGCATCGGGTGTCTCCCGGTGGCTTTGAGCAGGTCGCCGACGGGCCCATCGTCGGGGATCGGGTAGGCGGCCGGCTTCACGGTCTTGAACCAGAACTCTCCACCTTCCCCGGAGCGAAAGACCCCCCGCAGGTTCATCTCGGGCTGGTCGGGATCCTGGACGTCGTACATCCCGGCCGGTGAAGCCTGCCATACGTCGAGGACCGCTCCCTCGATGGGATGACCCTCCTCGTCGATGACCCGGCCGTGAACAACTGTGATCTCTCCTGCCACCGCTTCCTCACCGCGGGCAATCATGGCGCCGTGCGGCAGCACCGGGGCGCCGGAGATCCAGAAGGGTCCGGTGACAGTGCTCTCGGTTCCCCCGGAAAGCTTCCGGTGGTTGATGGCATCGACCAGGATGCTCACCCCGAGAACGTCGGAGAGGAGGATAAACTCTTGACGCTTGTCGTCCGAGATCTGGCCGACCGCAGTCAGGAATCGAATCGCTCCGAGCCATTCGTCTTCGGTGAGTTCGACCTCGCGGACGAAAGCGTGCAGATGTCGAACAAGGCCCTCCAACAGGGTCTGCAAACGTCCATCTGATGCGCGCATCTGTCCCAGCACCGCGTCGGTCACGTTGGTTTCGTTCAAGTCCCGCACGTCATGACTTTCTCTCCAGCTAGTGACCCGTCATGGGTCTCTTCCCAAGAAAAGCATCATCGAGAAGCTGGCGAATCCACCCGCGTTCGACCGGTCGCGGGTTGTATCCCGGGTTCTCGAAAACGATGTCGGCTGCCCGGTCGAGATCGTGCTCGTACATTCCGAGTTCGGTGAGGCTCGAAGGCGCTCCGGCCGCAACGGCCATCTCGAAGAGTCCGGCTGCGGGATCGGCCACGCCGAGGACTCCAGCAATGTCAGCCATGACCTTCACCGGATTTCGCTGCTCGGCATAGAGGGCCTCGAGGCAGTGAGCAGCAGCGTTCATAGCGCTGCCTGCGGTAACTCTCATCGGAAGCGCCCTGCTCCGGTCGGGGTCATAGACCACGGTTTGAGGTTTAGCCCTGGGATCCCTGCCGGTCGTCTTGAGTCCGCCGACCGTCACGCCGTGGATCGAGGTCATCTCCGAGCCCGAGTAAGTGGTGGGAATCGCCAGGTGCTGAATCGGAGCTCTGATGGCGATGTTCTTCCCGAGACCGATCGTCGAACCCCCTCCGATCGTGACGACCGCTTGCGAGGAGGAAGCGACCACGAGACTTCGAGCCCTCTCAACATCCTCGATCGGAAGAGGGGGGTTCACCTGGTCGATTCGTGCCGCGAACCCATCACCCAGCTGATCCGATAGGAAATCGGCGAGATGGATCGACGAGCCGCTCGCGATGATCATCACCTTTCGGGCGCCGAGGGTGTCGAACTCCGCCGGCACCTCCGACACCGCCCCCGCCCCAAACACGACACGCCCTCCCAGGACTTCGTAAACGAAGCGGTTCATCTCCGATGGGCCCCTTCGGTCCGCTGTTTGATCTCGCGCAACACGACCAACTCGTCCTCTGCAGGCGCGGTGGCCTGTTGGGCAGTCGTGAATTCAGCCAAATCGGCGTCAGTGTGCCAGACGCATGCGCTGGCCAGCCGATCGGGTTACCAGCCCTCCCCGATTGGGCTTGCCGATCCGAGGATCGGAGCCCCCGCGCCTTGCGGGCGCGCCCTTTCCCACGGCGCGGGGCCCCCTTTCCCACTCACGACCCTCGAACCGGCAAGTCCGGGCATCGATGACCCGGTCGCCGGAAGGTATGGAGGGCCCGTTTCCCTGCGGTGCCCTGCCCATGACGGAAAACGATCAGGTTCCTTACGGAGTCCTTACGAGGCCTCGAGAACGTATCCCCGCTTGCGAACGGTCCTGATCACGAGGCCGATGGGGGCCAGCCGCCGCCGGAGGCGATGCAGTTGAACGTCGAGGGAGTTGCGCCTCACGTCGTCGGAGCCCTGGGTAGCCACCACCAGGCTGCGATGGCTCACCATTGACGAGAACTTCTCGAGCAGCACGGCGGTGAGACGGGCTTCGATTGGCGAGAGGGCGACCCACCCGTCCCTCCAGGTGAGAACCCCGTTCTCGTCGAGTCTTGGTTTGCGAGGCGCCTCCCAGCGCTGGCGGAGGCTTTCGACCCGGGCCCACATTTCGCTGTCGTCGGCCGGGAGTCTGATCCAGTCCTCCAGAGGATCGGTCACGACCGGAGGCGGGCCATCCTCAAGAAGCAGCAACCGCGGTCGTCCCTCAGAGGCAAGAGACGACCGTATCTCTTGCTCTAAAGGCCACCGCACCATCGCTACAACGACCACGTCTGCAAGAAACGCCCCTTTTGTTTCGCAACGGTTTCACATTGGTGAAAGATGGGTGGCAAAGCCTCACCACGGTGTGACGCCTCCTAAATTTGGCGCTCCAGTCCCGGATCAGACGAAACCTGGCGTCGCGCTCCCGGTTTCCGGGACTCTCAGGCCGAATTACGGATTATCCGGGAGCCACCCGCCAAATTACGAGGGGAACCGATGACGGGCGAATCCCCCTATTCGCTGATCCTTTGCTGCATGCGACCCCAACCTGACCCACTACCCAAAAGTCCCGCGACCTGTGTTCGTCGATAGCATGAACGTCATATGGCCAGGCCGTCGCTGCTCGTCATAAGTGCACACGTCGGCGACTTCGTATGGCGGGCGGCGGGCGCGATCGCCCTTTGCGCCGAGCAGGGCTATTCCGTGACCGTATCGTGCCTTTCCTACGGTGAACGAGGCGAGTCGGCTCGATTGTGGCGAGACGGTCTCAATCTCCAGCAGATCAAGGAGGCACGCCACCGTGAGGCCGAAAAAGCCGCGGCAGTGCTCGGAGCCACCTTGCACGCCTTCGATGCGGATGACTACCCGCTTATCGATACACCCGAGCTGGTCGAGAAGGTGGCCAGGCTCTATCGGACGGTCATGCCATCGATCGTGATTACCCACACTGAGGGCGACCCCTGGAACCGGGACCACGAAGTCGCAAACGAGATCGCCCTTAAGGCCCGCATCATCGCCCAGGCACCTGGCTTCGACCCCGGGCAGGAGGTCCTCGGGGCCCCGCCGGTTTTCCTCTTCGAGCCTCACCAGCCGGAGTACTCGGGATTCATCCCCAACCTTCTCCTGGATATAACGAGCGTCTGGGAAAAGAAGCTGGCAGCCATGCATTGCATGGAAGGCCAGCAGCATCTGTGGGACTACTACACCGACGTTGCCAGGCGCCGCGGTGTGCAGGCTGAGCGGAACTCTGGGCCCAACCTCGGCCTTCCGTCGGGCACCATGGGAGAGGCCTACCAACGCGTCTATCCACAGGTCACCAGGGAGTTCGACTAGGTGACCAGGAACGTGGTCGTAACCAAGGTAGAGCGCTGCGCCGACGAGGTGATCGCAGGGCTTGGTCAGGCCGGCGTTGCCACCGTCCACGAGGCCATCGGCAAGCGAGGTCTCCTCGAATCGTCGATCGCGCCCATCCAGCAAGGATCGGCGATCGCCGGGTCGGCCGTCACGGTGCTCAGCGCTCCTGGCGACAACATGATGGTGCACGCCGCTGTCGAGCAGGTCGAGTCGGGCGACATCCTGGTCGTGGCAACCACCTCTCCATCGACCGACGGCATGGTCGGTGAGCTAATTGCGGTATCGCTCACGAAGAGGGGATGCCGGGGCCTGATCCTCGGTGCCGGCGTCAGAGACGTGGCTGCGTTGCGAGCCATGGGGTTCCCCGTCTGGTCGCAGGCAGTCCACGCGCAGGGCACAGAGAAACGCACCCCCGGTTCGGTCAACGTCCCGATAGTGATCGGGGGAGTCGCTGTCCGTCCGGGAGACGTGGTGGTGGCCGACGACGACGGCGTCGTCGTGGTCGAACGGGAGCAAGCCGGTGGAGTCCTGACGGCGGCCCTGGCCCGGATCGAGAAGGAGGCAGTCACCCGCGCCAGGCTCGCGGCCGGTGAACTCGGGTTGGACCTCTATGGCCTCAGGGAACGACTCGCCAATGAGGGCGTGGAATGGGTCGACGGGCCAGACTCCGGGGAGTGACGGGCTCGGTCCGAGTGGGCCGGCAATCCTGCCCACACCGGGCCCGGGGAGCTTCAGACCGGAGGCGTTCCGTAAGTGTGAAACGACTCGATTGTCTTGAGACCCCAGGCCTGGCCCTTCGCCCGGTCGGCCTCGGTCCAGGTGATGACGTTCCAGTCCGGGGTGAGAATCAAGCGCGCTCCGGCGTTCACTATCTCGACCCGGTTGCCACCTGGTTCCCAGACGTAAAGGAAGAAGGTCTGCTGGATGGCGTGCTTGTGGGGGCCTGTCTCGATGTGGATGCCGGCCTCCAAAAACAGGTCGGCCCCGCGCAGAATGTCCTCCCGCTGGTCGACGGCGAAGGCGACGTGATGAAGCCGCCCGCTGCTCCCGGTCCGGTCGGCGACATAGACGACGTCATATCCCTTGTTGCAAAAGGTCATCCAGGCCCCGGTTATCGAACCGTCGTTCATCTGAATCTGCTCGGTGGGAAGCGCCCCGAGAGTGGCCACCAGAGAATCGCGATTCGCCGCGACGTCGCCGGCGAGGAAGTTGACGTGATCGAGCCGGCGAACGCCGACGCCGTGATTCGGCCGCCGCTGCCCCTGATTCTTGAGCGCGGGCACCAGCTCATCGGGCGGCGTGTACCTCTTCGAATCGAAATAGATGTCCAACCCGTGACCGTCCGGGTCGGTGAACTGGTAGGTGTCTCCCCGTCCGGGCTCCCCATCCCACCACTTCCCTACGGTGCTCGTGCCTGCGATCTCATCGGCTACCCGGCGAAGTCCGTTCTCACTCGAGGCGCGCAATCCGACTCGGCCCACTCCCGAGGTCTCGTGCGCCGTCAGCTTCAGGGAGAACGTCTCATAGTCGTCCCACGCCCGCAGATACACCGAATCGCCCGACGACTCCACTGGGTGCATCGAAAGAGTATTCGTGAAGAACTCCAGGCTCTCCTCGAACGTCGGCGTCAACAACTCAACGTAACCCAGTTGGGCAACGTCTACGTGAGTCCGGACCGCCATGCTTCTTCTCTCATTCGGCGGCGATGAGCTTGGACGGGTTTCCGACGGTCATTGTCTTCACGTCCCGTTCGTCCCACCCGTTCTCGAGCAGCATCTGGGCAAATGCCGCTAAGCCCTCGGCAACCGGCGGGTTGGCCACCTGGCCGAGGTCTGTCGAGATGATCGTCTGCTCGACACCGGAGGCGGCGATGCCCTCGAACACGGATTCCCAAGTGCATTTCCCGGTGTAAGGCGTCGTGAAACAGTGCTCCAGGTAGGCACCCTGCTCGGCGAGAGCCTTCTGGTCAGAAGGGCGGAGGTTCTGGGACGGGAATTCGGGGTGAGTGATTATCACCCGCTTAACGCCGTGTCCGAAGGCGAGCGGAACGACCTGGTTGATCTCGGACCGGCTCAGGTGCCCGGTGGCCAAGACCATGTTGTGCTCCACGACCGCCGCGAAGCAGTCGAGTAAGGCAGGCAGCGGGCGTCCGTCCGGGTCGAACACGTCGACCGGAGACTTGATGAGGTTGCGGGCCTCCATGTCCCTCTTGATCTGCAGCCAGACCGGAGGCTTCGCCATCTCCGGATGCTCACCGCTCCACTCGTTGCGGGAGTCCACGGTCGGAAGCCACACGATCCTCGCCCCGGATCGTCCGGCGATGTCGACGGCCACGGGATTGATTCCTCCCACTCCGTGGTTGAGGCACACGGCCCCGAACGCTTCGATCCCCGGCACGGCCGCAGTCACGACCTTCGCCCTCTCGGCAGTGGGTGCGTAATGGGACTTGAGCACAAAGCCGGCGAGCCCGCGGCCGAGGAAGTCTCGGGCGAGAGCGAGGTCGTCGGTTCTCCGTGGAGCCAGATCAGGCTCCACGTGAACCTGGAGGTCGTACGCGCCCGCAATCGCCTCCCACGCCCGATCGCTGACGGAGTCAAGGAGCGGCGCTGAACTAGAAGTCACCAGAGCGACCTCAAACCCGTGCTGCCGGACTGAAGTGGCGATCGGCCAACGACCCGGTTTCCTCCCCTAGCCGCCCGTCCGTCGTCTTTCATCGTCCCCTCGGCTTGGTTGTCGGTCGGCGGCCCGTCACCGGACAGACCGTACGTAGCCCCAACATGATTGTCCACAACTTCGCCCGTCAGTCTTCACCGATCAGCGCCGTAAGGACCTCAACCGTGGCCCGGGTCATGGGCGCCTTCAAACCGGAGAACCTAGAAGCCTGAGAGCCGCGGTCATCTCGTCCACGCGCCGGATCGCGCGCTGCCGGGAGGCTTCGCTGGTATATCTGTTCCCGATGGGCTCGACCCTTCCCTTGATCGAGCGGACGCTCGGATACTCGAATCGCACCGCTGTCAGAGACGACGCCGGTACCTATACCTACGCCGAACTCGTGGCGGACTCCCAAAGCGGTGCTTCCCGATTGCTCGAAGGGACAACCGATCTGAACGAGGGACGCGTCTCCTTCATGGTCGAGTCCACCTACGACTACGTGCGGGTGCAATGGTCGATCTGGAGGGCAGGTGGCGTCGCCGTCCCGCTGTGCCTCACCCATCCCGCCCCCGAGTTGGAGTACGTCCTTGATACCACTCGCCCGGCGCTGGCAGTGGCCTCACCGGCTTATGCGGGCCTGTTGGCACCGCTGGCCCGAGCGCGGGGCATCGACTTCCTTCTTGTCGAGGATGTTGGTGGAGAGCCGGCGGCGATGCCGGACGTGGCGCCCGGGCGTGGGGCGATGATCCTGTTCACTAGTGGCACCACCGGTCGTCCCAAAGGCGTGGTCATCACGCACGCCAACATCGCCGCCCAGATTCGATCCCTGGTCGAGGCCTGGGAGTGGAGCGAGGACGATCGCATCCTCCTGACCCTCCCGCTGCATCACATCCATGGCATCGTCAACGTCATCGGTTGTGCTTTATGGAGCGGCGCCCGGTGCGACATGTTGCCGAGCTTCGACGCGGGCAAAGTGATCGATCGGCTCAGTTCCGGTGACCTCAGCTTGTTCATGGCTGTGCCGACGATCTACCACCGTCTCATTGCTCATCTCGACAAGGCGTCGCCCTCCGAGCGCCAGGAATTCAGAGAGGGCTGCGAAAGGCTCCGGTTGATGGTCTCCGGTTCGGCCGCGCTTCCCATTCCGGTCCTGGAGCGCTGGCGGGAACTGAGCGGCCACACCCTGCTCGAGCGGTTTGGCATGACCGAGATCGGGATGGGCCTGTCGAATCCGCTTCGAGGTGAGAGAGTGCCCGGTGAAGTGGGTCGACCGCTGCCCGGTGTGGAGGCGCGACTGGTCGACGACGGCGGAGGCCCCCTCGGCGAGGGAACGCCGGGCGAGATCCAGATCAAGGGACCGACGGTCTTCTCGGAATATTGGGAACGACCCGAGGCGACCGCCGAGGCTTTCACAGATGACGGCTGGTTTCGGACCGGCGACACAGCTGTGGTCGGGGACGGCCGGTACCGGATCCTGGGGCGGTCGTCGGTCGACATTCTCAAGTCGGGCGGCGAGAAGATCTCGGCGCTCGAGATAGAGGATGTCCTCCTCCGTCACGATGCGGTGGGCGAGGCGGCGGTCGTCGGCATCGACGACGAGGAGTGGGGTCAGCGAGTGGTGGCCGTCGTTGTGGCAACGGCGCCGGTTGCGGCGGACGAGTTGAAGGAGTGGTGTCGGGCCCACCTGGCCGCTCACAAAGTTCCCAAGGCTTACCTCTTCACGGAGGTCATCCCCCGCAATCCCCTTGGGAAGACCCTCAAAACGGACGTAGTGCGCTGGGTTCTCGATCAGATCTGAGGTGTCGCCCGGGTGGCCGCTGCTTTCGCGACCCAGACGGTGCGCCGCGCGCAAGGTCTGGGTGATAAAGACGGAGTTAGTTGAGGGCGGCGACCTCGGCGCGTTCGGCTCGGGTGAGGGTCCATTGGGTGGCGGCAGCGTTGATGCGGACCTGGTCGGGCGACGTGGCGCCGGCAATGACCGAGGGCACGAGCGGATTGGAGAGCAGCCAGGCGATAGCAAGGTCCAGGACTGTGCGTCCGCGGGCGGCGGCGAACTCCGCCCAGCGCTCGACCCGGTCGAGGGTCTCCTCCGTCAGAGCGAAGTGGTCCCGGGGGGTCCACGACGCCAGCCGGCTCCCGGGTGGCGGTGGCCGGTTCTTCGAGTAACGCCCGGTGAGGAGCCCGCTCGCCAGCGGGAAATACGGCAGGAAGGCAATCCCGTATTCCTCGCACAAGGGGAGCACATCCTGCTCGGCCTCCTTGCGCAGCAGGCTGTATTCGTTCTCAACCGTGCCGAAGCGGGCATAACCCTTGACCCGGCTGATCGACTCGGCCTCACGAAGCAACTCTGCGGTGAAGTTGGAGCATCCGATCTCCCGGACCTTTCCAGCCTGGACCAATTCGGTCAAGGCTCCCAGGGTTTCTTCAACAGGTATGGCTGGATCCGGGAAATGAATCATGTAGAGATCGATGTACTCGGTTCCGAGCCGACGCAGGCTTTGCTCGCAGGCCCGGTGAATCCAGTCGCGGCCCCCGCCGGCATCGGCCGGGTCGTCGCTCATCGGCAGCCCGAACTTGGTGGCAACGACCACCCCTTCTCGCAGAGCCCCGAGCGCCTTGCCGAGGAACTCCTCAGAGCGGCCCGGTCCCGAAAACGGGTGGTCGCCGTACCCGTACCGATCGGCGGTGTCGAAAAACGTGATCCCTGATTCGAGCGCCGCCCGGACTACTTCGGTCGAGGCCGCTTGATCGATCTTGCGGGCGAAGTTGTTGCAGCCCAGTCCCAATTCGGAGACTTCCAGCGACCCGATCAACCGGGTATTCACGGGACCATTCCCTCCACGTGTTCCCCCAAACTCGCCTCGATACTATGCACAATATTGGAAGGTCCGTTTTCAAAACATTCAAAGGAGACCCATGTCGGGCTACGCCAAAGGGCCATTCGCCGTCGATTGGGAGGACCGTTACGACTTTCCTGAGATCAGGGGCCAGCGAGTAGCGAAAACTCAGGAGGCGATGCGCGCTGCGGGTGCCACCGGCCTTCTGGTCTGGAAGGACGAGAACGTCCGCTATCTCACCTCGCTGCGAGCCCAACTCATTGCCGGCAAGACCACCTCCCTCAACGGTGCCCTCCTGGTGCCCGACGCCGATCCGGTGCTGCTCTGCTCCGGTGGGGAGATCGACAAGGCCCGGTTTGGAATGTCGTGGATCGGCGAAGCCCACGCCATCCCGATCATGGAACAACGCGACCTGGTCGATGGCTTCGTCAAGAACACTCTCGGTCCCATCCTCAAATCGCGCGGGCTCGACACCGGCCGTCTCGGCGTGGACCAGGCCAACATCTCCTTCATCGAGGCGATGCGCACGCATTTCCCGAACCTCGAACTGTTCGACGGGGACACCGTCATGCAACAGGCCCGCTGGATCAAGACCGCCGGCGAGATCGCCATCATCGAGGAGGCCTGTGCCATCGGCGACTCCGTGACCCAGAGGGCGCTCGACGAAACCAGGGCTGGTCGCCGAGAGCTGGAGGTGGCCGGCGACGCCATGCAGACCCTGTTCTATCTCGGCGGGGAAATGGCCCATGTGATCACACCGTTTGTCGCTTCCGGCGAGCACATGTCACCGCCCCACCGAATTGCCACCGACAAGATTCTCCGCAATCAGGATCTCTGTTTCATCGACATCGGCGCGATGTGGAACGACTACTTCGCCGACATCGGCCGGACCACGATCGTCGGCAAGCCCCACCAGCGTCAGAAAGAGATCTACACCGCGGTTTACGAGGGCCTGATGGCGGGAGTCGACAAGATGCGGCCCGGATTCACCAACCAGGACTGCGCCGACGCCATCATCGCCAAGATCGGCGAACACGGCCTTTCCGAGAATCTCTTCAGCCTCTTCATCGGGCACGGCATCGGGATGGGAGCCAACGAACCGCCATATATAGGTGAGAAGCTGCCCGGGGCACCGACCTACGAGTTTCAACCGAACATGGTCTTTGCTGTCGAGCCTCTGGTGTGGGTGCCCGACGTTCCAGGTGGCGGCGGGGTCCGGATCGAGGACATGGTCCTGATCACCGAGGGCGCCGCCCGAATCCTGTCCAGGGTCGAGTACGAAGAACGGCTGATGCTCTGACCGCAGCGATCGGCCTGCTCAATACGAAGGATCCCCGATGAAACCGAAACTGTTCATTCCGCAACCAATTCCCGAGGCAGCGATTTCCCGCCTGGCCCAACGGTGTGACGTCACGATGTATCCCCACGTCGACCGGCGCATGCCCTACGACGAGGTGCTAGCCGCTGTTCACGACCAGGACATCCTCTATGCGCTCGGCGAGATTCCGTACGACGCCCCGATCATCGATGCTGCTGTCAATCTCAAGCTGATTGCAGCCATGCACGCGTCTGCCAAGTTCGTGGACCGTGAGGCGGCCAGTAAACGGGGAATTCCCATCACCCTCATCCCCAACCGGATTGCCAAGACCACTGCGGAGTTCACCTTTGCCCTGCTGATGGCGACGGCCTGGCGGCTACCCGAAGCGGACCGTTTCCTGCGCGCCGGTGACTGGAAGCAAAACCAGTCAATGGCGTTTCTGGGCACCCGCCTCTTTGACAAGACCCTGGGGATTGTTGGCCTCGGAACGGTTGGTACGGACGTGGCAATCAAGGCCCGGGCGTGCGGGATGAAGATCATTTACACAAAGCGAAACAGGCTCTCCCCTGCCGAGGAGGCGAGCCTCGGCGCCGACTACCGATCGCTGACGGACCTTTTCATGGAGGCCGACTTCATTGCCCTGACTCCGGCGCTGACGAAAGACACCAAGGGGATGGTCACCGCCGATCTGATCGCCATGATGAAGCCAAGCGCGATCCTGATCAACACCTCCCGAGGTCACGTGATCGACGAAGGCGCACTGACCCAGGCTCTCCTGGAGGGTCGCATCCGCGGGGCCGGACTCGACGTCTACGAGAACGAGATTCCCGACGTCGACATCCCCGGACCATCGGAGGTTCTCAAGAGCCTGGCGAATGTGGTGCTCACGCCCCACATCGGCACCGCCGCCCGGGAAACCCGCGAAGAGATGGCGCTGCGCACGGTGGAGAACATCGAGCGCTTCCTCGACGGGAAGAGGCCCCTGGACATCCTCAACCCCGAGGTCTACGGCGAAGCCGCCACCCGCGACGAGCGCATCGGCTGATCGGATGCCACATCCGTTCCCATCGGTGGACGTGCACAACCATGTCCTGACTCCGGCTGTGGAGACGCTGGTCGAACAGCACTACCCGCGGGAGGAGATCCTCACCCACGAGCCCTACGAGCGCCACGCCGGCGCCAAA
>DATLEZ010000119.1:0-7185 GCA_035525055.1 Acidimicrobiia bacterium
CTACGACGAGGTGCTGGCGGCCGTCGTCGACCAGGACATCCTCTATGCACTAGGCGAGATCCCATATGACGCTCGGATCATCGCGGCAGCGGCCGACCTCAAGCTGATTGCAGCCATGCACGCTTCTGCCAAGTTCGTGGACCGTGAGGCGGCCAGTAAACGGGGAATTCCCATCACCCTGATCCCCAACCGGATTGCCAAGACCACCGCGGAGTTCACCTTTGCCCTGCTGATGGCGACGGCGTGGCGGCTACCCGAAGCGGACGGTTTCCTACGCGCCGGTGACTGGAAGCAAAACCAGTCAATGGCGTTTCTGGGCACCCGCCTCTTCGACAAGACCCTCGGGATTGTCGGCCTCGGAACGGTTGGGACGGACGTGGCAATCAAGGCCCGGGCGTGCGGGATGAAGATCATTTACACCAAGCGACACAGGCTCTCCCCTGCCGAGGAGGCGAGCCTCGGCGCCGACTATCGGACACTGACGGACCTCTTCATGGAGGCCGACTTCATAGCCCTGACTCCGGCACTGACGAAAGACACCAAGGGGATGGTCACGGCCGATCTGATCGCCATGATGAAGCCAAACGCGATCCTGATCAACACCTCCCGCGGTCACGTGATCGACGAAGGCGCACTGACCCAGGCTCTCGTGGAGGGTCGCATCCGCGGGGCCGGACTCGACGTATACGAGAACGAGATTCCCGACGTCGACGTCCCCGGACCAACGGAGATTCTCAAGAGCCTCCCGAATGTGGTGCTTACGCCCCACATCGGAACCGCCGCCCGGGAAACCCGCGAAGAGATGGCGCTGCGCACGGTGGAGAACATCGAGCGCTTCCTCGACGGGAAGCGGCCCCTCGACATCCTCAACCCCGAGGTCTACGGCGAAGCCGCCACCCGCGACGAGCGGATCGGCTGATCGGATGCCACATCCGTTCCCATCGGTGGACGTGCACAACCATGTCCTGACTCCGGCTGTGGAGACGCTGATCGAACAGCACTACCCGCGGGAGGAGATCCTCACCCACGAGCCCTACGAGCGCCACGCCGGCGCCAAAAGCAACGCCCACAACCGCAGCCTTGGACCCACCATTCGTCCCAAGATGACCGGCGCTGCCGAGCGCCTGGCCGACATGGACCGTATGGGAGTGGATGTCCAGATCCTGTCGACATTCGTTTCCCAGTTCTATTACTGGACCGATGGCGAGCTCGGCCAGACGATCGCCCGCATGCAGAACGAGTGGCTGGCAGAACTGGCGGCGTCCAGCCCAGAACGATTCGCGGCCATCGGCACGGTTCCAATGCAGGACTCGTCCAGAGCAGTGGCCGAACTCGACTACATCGTCGGCAGCCTTGGATTCAAGGGTGTGCAGATGTCGGGCAACATCGACGGGATGGATCTCGACGATCCCCGCTTCATTCCCTTTTTCAAAAAGGCGGAAGAGCTCGGAGCCGTGGTTCAGATCCATCCGAATGGGTGGGACTCGGTGCGCCTCGATGACTACTACCTGATCAACGTGATCGGCAACCCGCTTGACTCAACTGTCGCGTTGACCCGATTGATCTTTTCGGGGCGCCTCGAGATGTTCCCCGGGTTGAAGTTGTCAGTGGTGCACGGCGGGGGCTTCACCCCCTTCTACAGCGCCCGGATGGATCACGCCTGGGAGGTGCGGCCCGAGTGCCGCGAGCACATTGACGCGCTGCCGAGCAACTATCTGCGCAGAGTTCATTTCGACACGATGGTTTTTGCTCCGGAACAACTGATGACCCTGGTCAACTTCGCCGGGGCCGACCACGTGATGCTGGGGACCGACTATCCCTTCGACATGGGCGAATCGGACCCGGTCGGCCTGGTCGCCAAGCTGGCTCTCGATGACGAGGACCGCGGCCTCATCACCGGGGGCAACGCGGTCGGGTTCTTTGGCCTCTCCTAGATAACCCGGATGCAGACTCCCGAGATCGACCTCACCGAGATCAAGACGATCGATCAGGTGATCGCCCGGGCCCGCGAGGAATTGGATCCGGGCGTCTTCACCTGGGCAGCGTCGGACGCCGGGGTCGAAGTGACAGTGGCCCGCAACGCTTGGGCCCTCCATGCCCTCGCTCTGATACCGCGACTGATGGTTGACGTGACCACCGTCGACATCAACACCTCCTTCCTGGGGTGCCCCTGCAGATCCCGGTGATGCTGGCGCCGGTGGGAGCGCTAGCGCTCTATCACGCCGACGACGCCAAAGCTTCCGGGCTCGGGGCAGCGAGGGCCGGCACCTCCATCTTCTGCGGGATCCTTGGTGAACGGCCCCTCGCTTCCCCTGATTCTCAAAGGCGTGATGCCGGCGACGGATGCGACTCGGGCAATTGACTGCGGAGTAAAGGGGATCTACGTCTCCAACCACGGCGGCAGGGCGGTCGACCACGAACTCAGCCCGATGGAGGTCCTGGCCGAGATCGTCGACGCTGTCGATGGCCGGGGCGGAGGTGGTCGTCGACAGCGGCTTCATGCGCGGCGCCGAGGTGTGTAAGGCGCTGGCGCTGGGAGCCCGGGCGGTGGCGATCGGGCGCCTGCAGTGCTGGGCCCTCGCCATCGGAGGGGCTGCCGGGGTGGAGAGGGTCCTTGAGATCCTTCGTCAGGAGGTTCAGTTGACGATGACCAACCTGGGCTGTCGCAATACAAACGACTTGACGAGAGATACGGTCAGGTGGTCTATTCCCATCGAACCGGGTCACCACCGTGTCGATTGACCCGCCCCTGCCGTCTCGGTATCGTGCAAAATGCACAATGCCCCGGGCCAGAGGCCCGGGGTCCCGATATCGCAATGAAATCAAGAACTTTGGAGGAGGATCCAACGTGGGTTTCAAAGACCGATTCCGACCACTCGCATTGCTGACAGTTCTCGTTCTAATTCTGGCCGCCTGTGGCGGCGACTCGGCAACGACCACGACTGCTGCTGACGGTGGCGCCACCACCACTGCCGCCGATGTCGCCACCACCACCGCAGGAGGGGGCGGGGAAGAGCAAATCGAATTGCTGGTGTGGGCATCTCGTCCGTACTACGTCCCGCCGGACCAGTTCGCGAGTTTCACGGCGGAATACCCGAACGTCACCGTCACGTTCGACATTCAGTCCAACGACGACATGCTGCAGCAGCTCTTGCTCAGGCGTGACGCCGGCCAGGCGCTACCCGACGTCCTCGGTGCCGAGGACTCGTTCCTTATCGAGACCTTCGTCGAGGCCGGGCTGCTGCTACCCCACAACGACATTGCTGCCCAGTGGGAGGCCGAAGACCCCGATCTCTACAACCTGCTGCTCCCTCTCGCTTGGGACGAAACCACGCTCGACGGCGAGAAGTACGGCCTCTCGGTAACCGCCAACTTCGATGTCCTGTACTACAACACCGCATGGTTCGCGGAGGCCGGTGTCGAACCTCCCTTCGAGTCACTTGACGACGTTCTCGACGCCATGCGCGCCATGAAAGCGGCCCGCCCCGACTCGATCCCCTTCACTGTGCAGGCGCAAGCCGGCCAGGGTGTGACGACGTTGAAGACCCTGCTGGCCGCCGCCGGGGCACCCTTCAATGGCGCGGTGCCCGACTTGAATTCGCCAGGTGGCATCTACGCGATCAACTGGTTCCTCCAGGCGGCCGCGGAAGGACTGCTCCCACCGGAGGCGATCGCCTGGGGCGAGGACGAATCGCGTGGCGCCTTTGTCTCGAGCAACGCGGGTCTGATTCTCGATGGGTTCACCACTGCCGGTGACTTCAACGCCGCCACCGGCTTTGCCTATCCGGACCAGTGGAATATCACGCCGGTCCCGTTGTCCCAGTCCGGGGGAGGCGCCGATGGAGTGGCGCTTTCGTCGGCCCGGGCCTGGGCGGTCATTGCCGGAACCGAGCATCCGGAAGAGGCCGCTCTCATCCTCAGATACATCGCCGAAACCGACAACTTGGTCGAGGCGGTATTTGAGGGTTCAGTGCCGATGCGCCAGACCGAAGCAATCAATGATCCCCGTCTCCAGGAGTTCTGGCCGTTCTTTAACGAGGACTTGAAACAGGCCTACCTGAACAGCACCCCGGCGCCGGCCGGACCCAACGCTGGAGAAGTCGAGGGAATCCTCGAGCAGATGTTCGGCGAGATAGTCGTCGGGACCGACAAGACCGCAGAGGAACTAGCCGCCGAGTTCCAGCCATTGCTGGACGCCGCCTAAGCAGAAGACCGGTGCGATTCGCGGTCGCGCACCAACTGAGAACCAAGAGCGCACCTGCGTTGACCCGCGCAGGTGGGCTCTTTGCCTGAGTCAACGAAACTGGTGGCTACTCGATGACGGCGACCACTCTCAAGAAACCCGAAGGCGGAAGGCGGCAGAAGGCCGACCCCGGGCGGGACAACAGCTACGTGATCGGCCAGAACAAGGCGATTCCCTATCTGTTCAGCCTTCCGTCGATTCTCCTTGTCTCGGCGATCCTTGGGTTCCCGGTTCTTTACGGGGTCTGGCAGAGCCTTTACCGGAGGCCCAGTCTGGGAGCGCCAGCGGAGTGGGTGGCGCTCGAGAACTACGCCGAGATGTTCAGCGCTCCGACCTTTTGGCACGCCATAAACCGAACGGCGATCTTCACCTTCGGGTGCCTCATCGTTGGTACCACCCTCGGCCTGTTCTTCTCATTCGCTCTCTACCGGGTTGTATCAAACCTGCGATTTATTCGAGCCGTGACCGTGGCTCCTTATCTCGTCTCCAACGTCGCCGCCGCGGTGATGTTTCGGATCTTGTTCAACAGCCAATTCGGCACCCTCAATCGCGTGATCGAGTTCTTTGGGATCGATGGCCCGTCATGGCTGGCGGATCCCGGCCTGGCCATGGTGGTCGTGATTCTCGCCCAGGCATGGACCGACCTTCCCCTGACAATCCTGCTTCTCCTCGGCGGCTTGATGACTATCGATAAGTCGTATCTGGACGCTGCTCTCGTCGACGGCGCGACAGGTTGGACCCGGGCCCGACGTGTGACTGTTCCTCTTCTGGCGCCCCAGGTGCTGATCAGCACGGTGTGGCTCTCCTATTCGACGCTCACTGGCCTCGGCGTCGTGTTGGCGATGACGGGTGGCGGACCGCTCAAAGCAACTCAGACCCTGGCCATGGAGATGTACACCGTCGCCTTCCGGAACCTCGAGTTCAACCAGGCTCTTGCCATCGCCACCTTCATCCTGATTCTCAACGCCTTGCTCACCCTTGGCTACGTGATGATCGGCCGACGATATGAGTACCAGCAATGACCGATACCCGAACGGGCGACGAACCGCCCTTCGCCGGTGCCACCGCCAGGGCTGCAACGGCGGTCCTGGGCACGCCTCCGGAGAAGTCGCGGAGGATTTCGGGAAGGCTCCGGCGCGGCGTGAGACAGGTCCTCCTATCCATTCCCTTGATCCTCCTGATGATCTGGACTCTGGCCCCGTTCCTCGTGACCCTGTCCGTATCGTTCAAGGAGAAAGCCCAGGTATTCGCGGATCCCGGCTTGATCCCCGACCGTCCGAACCTCGATGCCTACCGGGAAGTTCTGGCGAGCGATAGCTTCACGACATCGTTGGTCAATAGCGTGGTCGTTGGGGCCGGAACCACACTCCTCACCCTGGCCATCGGGGTCCCGGCTGCGTACGCGTTCGCCCGATTCAGGTTCCGGGGGAGGCATTTGCTCCTCCTCTTCACCCTGCTTCCCAGACTCGTGCCAAGCCTCGGACTGATGATCCCCATCTACCGCCTCGCCGTCGCTGCCGGGCTCCTCGATAAGCGCCTGACTCTTGTGATTGTCTATACCGGCATGCTGCTTCCCCTGGCCGTATGGCTCATGGTTGGCTTCTTCCAGCAGATACCGCGCGAGATCGAGGAAGCAGCCAATGTCGATGGAGCCAGCCTCTGGGGCCGGATGCGCTACATCGTGGCTCCGCTGGCGGCGCCGGCGATGATCACGATCGGGGTGCTCGCCTTCCGCGAGGCATGGAACGAGTTCACATTGGTCCTCGTACTGACGTCGACCCCCGGCAACCGGACCCTGCCCTTCGAGCTGTACCTGATGCAGGGCATCGAGGGGATCGCCAACTTCCCCGGAGAGGCGGCGTTCACGATTCTGACGATCCTCCCCTTCGTGCTGGTCTACACCCGCGTCGAGCGCTACGTCGTGGCGGGCCTCACCACCGGCTCCTCGAAATAGGACCTGCCAGAACGATGACCCGGATCGTTGTTTCGGAGTTCCTGGGCGAACCCTTCCTCAAGCTCTTGCGAGAAAGACACGACGTCGAGTACGACCCCGACCTCTACGGGCAACGGGATAGCCTGTTGGCAGCGGTGGCCGACGCCAGCGCGATTCTGATTCGTAACAGGACCCGGATCGACCACGACTTCATCGCCGCTGCCCGAGAGCTGGTGGTCGTAGGTCGCCTCGGGGTCGGCCTCGACAACATCGACATGGAGGCTTGTGCCTCCGCCGGAATCCTCGTCAAGCCGGCCACCGGCGCCAACGCCGTCTCGGTTGCCGAGTACGTCCTCGGAGCGATGCTGACGCTGCTTCGCCCTGTGTTCGGGATGTCCGGATCGATGGTGGCCGGACAGTGGCCCCGCCAGGGTCATGCCTTCGGCACAGAAGCCTCCGGCAAGACTCTCGGGCTTCTCGGGTTCGGTGCGATAGCCCGTCACGTGGCCCGGAGAGCGGCGGCCTTCGATATGACGATCATCGCCCATGATCCGTTCATTCCGCCCGACAACCCCCTGTGGCGCCGGGCCGAGCGGGTGTCATTCGACGACCTTTTCCTGCGGGCGGACGTGCTCAGTGTCCACACCCCGCTCACCGACGACACCCGCAACCTGGTAGGAAACGCGGCCCTCGGCCTGTTGAAGGCGACGGCGGTTCTGATCAACACATCGCGAGGTGGAGTTGTCGATGAGGTGGCCCTGGCATCGGCCCTTCGCGGCGGGACAATCGCTGGAGCTGCTCTCGACGTTTTCGCGACCGAGCCGCTCGGGGCCGAACCGGCGTCCCGTTTCGAGGGCCTCGACAACCTCGTGTTGACGCCCCATCTCGCCGGCAACACCAGAGAGTCGGTCGACCGGGTGGCAGCGGTCACAGTGGCCAACGTGCTGGAGGCGCTGGCCACCAACCCCCATCGTTTTGGCGCGTGAGATCGACGACACCAGAGGAGCAG
>DATLEZ010000120.1:0-4069 GCA_035525055.1 Acidimicrobiia bacterium
AATTGACCACCAGAGTCCCCGCCGCCGGATCCAGCAGCCGGAACTGGATCGCAGCCACGCCGATGCACTCCTCTGTGTCGCAGCTGAGCCTCTCCCCGTTGCCCCGTGCCAGCACACGCCCTTCGGTGTCGATCACAGCCAGTTCCAACCCGTCGCCCGGAGAGCTTCCACCGGACTCTGCGTCCCACACCGGTGTAGTCCTCACGATCACTCTCTTCGTGGGCGCCGAGGCAGCCTCAGAGTTGAGATCGAGCTCCACTGTCACCGTTGCCTCGGGGCGGTGTGATGCCAGTTCGACCCTGGGACCTGGTGACCTGGTCGAGATCCCCTCCTCTGGGGGGCTGGTGGCGATGGAGGCCAGGGAGGCGACCACGAGAAGAATCAGAGAGATCGGCCTCCTCGACACTGTTCGAGCAGTGTCACCGCGCCGGCGTTCGGTCTTTCCCAAATCCATGCCTTGTCTATCGGTGTCCGTCGCTTCCCGATGAACGGTTAGACATCGGCGTCAGAGTCACATGGCTATGGAGCGTTGAGCGTCCAGTTCCCGTCAGCTGCGATGTCGAAAATGGCGGTGCCAGAGGGGATTAGATCGGTTCCTGTGTAGGGGCCGATCTCGTTGACGATCAGGCCCGCAATGCTGCCGTCCGATTCGTAGCCCCAGATGACGAAGTTGCTCGTACCGTCGTGTGTCGAGGAGAGAGTTGAAGCCGACCCCTGATAGCGAACAATGTTGTCGCCAGAACCAGTCAAGTACGACGTCATGGAACTGGCTGCGGACATTGGTCGTGCCGTGATCGACCATGCACCGTCGGCATCTATATCGAGGTGCCGCACGAGCTCCGGTTGTGATAACCAACCACCGTGCACCATTCTCCTTCCCTGATAGCTACCGATCTCGTTGACCAACAGGTCGATGAGCCCGAATGAGCTGTCGAGACTCCGGACGATGAAATTGCTGCTGCCGGTGTGCGTAAGGTCGAGCACCGCGGGAACATCCCCTGGTATCTGGAAGTCGATCACATCATTGCCCGTGCCGTTGACGGTGAAGGCCGCGAAAGAGCCCGGGATCGTCGTTGTAGTCGACGTCGAGGTGGAGCTAGTCGGTGGTGGTGGGATGATGGGAGTGAGGCCGAGTGCTCGGCTGAGGAAGGCGGCCATCTGTCCGCGGGTGACGAAATCGTTCGGGCAGAATCGGTTGTTGGTTGGCGGGTTGCAGCCCACAGTGATCCCGGCCTGAGCGAGCCGTTCGATCGCTCCCTCGAAAATGCTGGCGTTGTCGTCGACGAATCGGTCCGGGCCGGTGTACACCGGCAGGTTCTGAGCCCGGACCAAGAAGGCGGCCATCTCCCCCCGGGTCACGTCACGTTCCCCGCAGTACCGGTCATTGGTCGGCGGGTTACAGCCCAGAGTCACCCCCGCGGTCTTCAACCGGTCGGCCGCGTTCTCGTAGAACAGGCCGTCGTCGTCGAAGAAAAGGTCGCCGCCCCCGTTGTCGGTGTAGTTGAAGGCGCGAACGAGGAACACCGCCATCTCACCCCGGATGACGAAATCATCGGGGCAGTAGAGGTCATTCGTGGGCGGGTTGCATCCTTGGGTTATCCCCTCGGCGGCGATCGCCTCGATCGCGCCCTCGAAGATGTGCCCGTCATCATCAGAGAACGTCCCACCTGGCGGAAGGGCGGCCAATGCGACCGCCGCGGACGAAACAGTCAGAAGTACAAGGAGGATTCCGAGAGAGCGTGACTTCCACATATGGACTCCTCTAAACGTCAGATATGAGTCTGAGCCTTCCATCTGGCGAAGCTCGGGCAGCCCATTCTCGCACTCGACGTCAGCGCCTTTTGTGTTGCGCCGACCGAGCTATGGCAGCTTCGACAGTGAAGGTGATCCTTGGCTTAGGTGGTGTCTCGTTGTCCGTAGGAGATTCCTTCTAGGTCCGCTCATTGCCCCGCCGGTAGTTGCCGGTCACCCTGGCCATCAGCTCCTGAGGGTTACGAGTCTCCAACCGTGACAGGAACTTGTCGGCGCTCTTCCCGCGAAGCACGACGGCCTTTCGACCGTGATGGGTGATGACGATCTCGCCGTTCTTGCGGACTTGGTATGAGAAACCTGTTGGATCCGCCACGTCGGCCATTGTGCCCGGAGAAGGGGGCAATTGCCGGTCGGTTACTACCAAATGTGTTGACAGGAAACCATTTGGTTTCCTATTCTGCTTACGATGGAAACGGTGTTCAAAGCGCTGGCCCACCCAACAAGGCGGGATCTGCTCGACTCGCTGTTCGAGCAAGACGGACAGACGCTGAGGTCTCTAACCGCGGGTCGTGACATGACCCGGATCGGGGTCGCCAAGCACCTCCAGCTTCTCGAGGAAGCGAGGCTGGTGGTGACCCGTCGGCGCGGCCGGGAGAAGCTGCACTTTCTGAACCCGGTCCCGATCCGTCTCATCCATGACCGGTGGGTGAGCAAATACACCGAGCCCTGGGCTGCCGGTTTGGTCAGTCTGAAAGGAGAGTTGGAGGAACTGATGGAGAAGGTGTTCGAGATATACATCCGCACCACGCCGGAACGGCTGTGGGAGGCGATCACCAACCCGGCGATCCGAGCCAAGTACCAATTCGGTGCCGGCGTCGACTCGTCTTGGACCCCGGGTTCGAAGTGGGCGCTGGTACACCCCGGTGCCGATGGGGCGCTCGCCGAAGGCGAGAACTTGGTGGTGGATCCACCCCACCGACTCGTACAGACCATGGACGTCCTGTGGAGCGAGGACGCAGAGCGGGAAGGCACCTCCCGGGTTACCTGGGAGATCGAGCCGGTTGGTGACTCATGTCGGCTCACGGTGATCCACGACGAGCTCCGGGACGATGCCCCGGCCGAGCTGTATGGAGGGTGGCCGATGATCCTGTCGGGGCTGAAGACCTGGCTCGAGACGGGCGAAACCCTCACCACTCCGGGCTCGCTGATGTACGGCACAACCTGAATCACCTAGGGAGAAGACCCATGCCATTGACCACCATTACCGATGTGCGCACCGTAGGGATCGGTGTTCGAGACCAGGAAGCGGCCGTCAGCTTCTATGTCGACACTCTCGGATTCGAAAAGCGGCTCGACGAGCCGATCAGCCCAGAGATGAGATGGATCGAGGTCGCACCGCGCGAGGCGAGGATCTCTCTGGCACTCACCCAGGCCGAGAGGCCCACCGGTATGACCACCGACACCGGCATCCGGTACGTGGTGCCCGACGTCGAAGCTGAGCATGCCGCCATGCAAGAACGTGGAGTCGCCGTTGGTGAGGTGATCCGTTGGGAAGGTGTTCCCCCGATGTACAGCTTCGACGACCCCGATGGCAACCGTTTCTACATCGTGGAGGAAGTCGCGTGACAACATCACCTCGACCCACCGCCGAGAAGATCGACAAGACGTTCATCGCCATCCTGGAGAAGAGCCCCGCTCGAGGCGGGTGGACCTACGTCATCACCGACTGGTCTGCTGAGTTCTTCGGCACCCGAGGCCTGGTGAAGGTCTCGGGAACGGTCGACGGTTACCCCTTTCGCAGCTCCTTCATGGCCCTCGGCGACGGCAACCACAAGCTCCCGATCAAAGCCGACCTGCGGGACGTGATCGACAAGAGCGAAGGCGACAGTGTCACGATCCACCTCACACAGCGTCACCGGACATAGCCAAACCGTTCCGTTGGCTGTAACCGGCGGTGACGGAGCACGGCCCACTGAACGGGTCGGAGCACGGCCCACTGAACGGGTCGGGTAACGATCCCGTCGGGGCCGACTGGTTCACCTGTAGGATTGCGATCGGGTTGATGTCAAGGTGGATCGGGTGGTTTCGACCCCCAGGAAGTTCTCGATGAGCGAAAAGCGAACCACGGCCCGGGTGTTCCACGATGCCGGAGTCGTTGGGGCACTTCCCTGATGTCGACCTTCGTCCCGAGGGGGTGACGGTCCGCACCTTCTCCCGCGTGGACGGGGCCTTGAGCGAGGACGATGTCGAGTTGGCCCGGCGGGTCTCCGGCGCAGCTAAGGAACTCGGGCTCGAGCCCGACCCGTCGCAGGTGCAA
>DATLEZ010000121.1:0-37326 GCA_035525055.1 Acidimicrobiia bacterium
CGGATCTGGTGGGGGGCAACCCACGGTTTGCCTTACGGGCATGCCCACGACGCAACACCCTCATTTGCTTATGGCTCGAGAAGGCGACATCTAGAGGAAATACCTTGTCCACAGGATAGCCGCTTTCTGACCCCTGCAGGCAAAAATACCGGGTCGGATTGGCACGCTGACATCGGACGGCCGAGTCGCCCGGCCAAAAGCAAATTCGGTCATTGGCGATCGAGTACCGGGACTGAGTACCCACTTTTCATCGTGGGCGGGCGCCAGTGACCGAATTAGCTGGAGGACGACCAAACGACGAACTCACTCTTCCATCGCCGTTTCTTCCCCGTAGGGCCGAACACCCAGGCCTGTGTGAACTCACCCACCTCCCACCACCCAAATCTCACTCTGCCTGGGGCATGCCGGCGAATTGCCGGCGGCGATAGAGGATCTGTCAGCTGTCGAAACCGAGGCCGAGGCGGTCGAGCAGACGCAGCCACAGGTTGCGCTTGCCCGTACGGTCCTCCACTCCGAGCGAGTAACGAGTCGCCTGGATGCCGAGAAACCGGAAGGGTTCCGGCGGGAAAGGTATCGGTTTGCGTCGGACGAAGTCGAGCTGGGTGGCCTGAGTCTTGTGCCCGTCGAGAAGGTCGAGCATCACCTCGCCGCCGAAGCGGGCAGCTGCCACCCCCAGTCCGGTGTAACCCACGGCGTAAGCGACCCGGCCCGATAGAGCTTTCCCCCAGAAGACCGTGAATCGGGTACATGTGTCGATCGCTCCTCCCCACACGTGGGTGAAGTTCAGGCCCTCTAGTTGAGGAAACGTCTCGAAGAAGTGCCGGGAGAGGGTGGCGAATGTCTCTGGTCTCTGGTCGAACAGCGGATTGATCTGGCCCCGGAAGTAATAGATGGCGTCGTAGCCGCCCCACAGGATGCGATTGTCGGAAGTGAGTCGGTAGTAATGGAACTGATTGGCGTAGTCCGAGAGTCCTTGTCGGTTCTTCCATCCGACGCTCTCCATCTGGGAGCGGTTGAGCGGCTCGGTGACCATGGCGTAGTCGTAGACCGGAACGATGTAGTAACTGATTCGCCTTAGGAGCGGCTTGAAGGCATTGGTGGCGAGAGCCACTCGGGCGGCCCGCACCTGACCGAGCGGCGTTTTCACTAAGACTCCGACGCCATCACGTTCGACAGAGACGGCTTTGGTGTCCTCGTAGATCCGGACCCCTGCCGCCTCGGCCGCCGCCTTCAGGCCCCAGGCGAGCCGGGCCGGATCGACTAGCGCCGCCCGGTCCTTTCTCCACAGCCCTCCCTGATAGGTCGGCGAGTGGATCTCAGCCTGGACGGCATCTCGGTCCAAAAGTACGACGTCCTGACCCAGCGACGAGAGTCGTTGGTAGTCCTCTCGAAAATCGTCGATTCCGGCGGCATAGGTAGTGACGTCGATGACCCCGGTCCGCTCGTAGTCACAGTCGATCTCGTAGCGGCGGATCGCAGCCTCGATCTGATCTAGATTGTCGAGACCCATCTCCTCGAGCTCCGCCAGCTCTTTGGGGAACCGGGCCTGGCCGTTGGCGATGCCATGGGTGAGGCTCGACTCCATGAATCCCCCGTTGCGGCCCGAGCCCGCCGAGCCGACCGTGAACGCATCGATAAGGACGATGTCCCGATCCGGATCGCGCTCCTTGGCGATGATCGCCGTCCAGAGGCCGGTGTATCCGCCGCCGACTATGCAGAGGTCGCAGGATTCGGTCTTGACCAGAGTCGGCTTCGAAACTGGTTCGTCGACATCGTCGAGCCAGTAGGGATACGGATCAGCGTCGGCAATAGCCTCAAGGTATCGGTCGGGCATCGGGGTTCTCGCGTTTCGCGATCCGCTAGTCAGCTATCCGCGATCCGCCGGACAACGGGGTTTGACGGATGGCGGATCGCGGACAAAGCGGTTTGCGGGGCCAACTCCGCTTGAGTTTTCGCGAGTCCCTCACGCGGGCGGATAAACCCCGGTGGTCTTGGACTCCTCGGTCTGCCAGAAGACCCCGGCGACGTCGTCGATGGCGGTCACGAGCTTTCTGGCGACCTCGGCATCCATCGACTTCTTGGCGTCTCCGGCCGCCTTGAGGGCCGTCCAGAACAAGTCGTGGAGGTTGGGAAACGCTTCGACGTGGTGAGGCTTGAAGAAGTCGGTCCACAACACCGAGAGGTGGTGCTTCACCAGTTCGGCGCGCTCTTCCTTGATGATGACGGCCCGCTGGCGAAAGACATCGTCGTCACTGGCGGCATACTTCTCGCACGCCTTGAGGACGGACATCGCCTCGATCTTGGCCTGGGCCGGGTCGTAGACCCCGCAGAAAAGGTCGCAATGGGCGTAGGCCACATCTACACGACCGAACAGAATTCCCAATAGGCCCATGGTGGGTCGCCTCCTTGGTTGCCAGTCTTGATAGGTTCCAGTTATCCGGACCATACTCGCTCCCGTGATGCGGCGATTCTGGGTGGAAGACCGGTCGATGGAGCCGTCCGTCGGCCCTGGCAAGACGCTCTTCTGTCGACGGCTCGGTACCCGTCCATCCCGCGGTTTAATCGTCGTCTTCCACCACCCTCGCCGAGCCGAGCTGTGGCTCGTGAAACGAATTGTCGGACTGCCTGGCGAGGAAGTTGTCGTCGACTTCGGAGAAGTGGTGGTCGACGGGCGATCAGGTGTCGACGTGTGGGGCGCCGGGCAGGAGACTTTCCCGGAGGGGCGGTGGAAGGTTGGCCCGGGCGAAGTTCTCGTGTTGTCCGACAACCGTCCGGCCACCGCTGATGACGGACGTTCCTTCGGGCCGATTCCTATGAGCGGAATGATGAAGGTGATTTGGCCGCGGATGCGGCGGAGTCAATCATCTAAGCGGCCATGACCCCTCGTTGGGAATGGGCTTGCCTAGGGTTTGGCCCGTGACCGGCAGGCATGTCTCTGATCCCAGCCATCAATCGGGCAGACGGCTCATGGTCCTGCTGGGGATTCTGGTGTCCGCGGCAATCGTGGTCTCCCTGGTTGCCCTTTTGCGCGACAATCCCTCCGACCCGACCGACCAGACAACGACGTCAGCGGAGGGAGCCGATACAACCGCCACCTCCCCCACGACGACCACCACTTCGATTGCAACCACCCAGACGACCGCGACCACTGCGTCGACGACCACCACTCTCGGCGACCCTCTGGCGGCTTTGGTCCTCAGTCCGACCGGAATCGGCGACATCACCTTCGGACGAGACGCCGACGAAACGGTGGCTCAGCTGTCGCTGGTCCTGGGGAGCCCGACCGAGGACACCGGTTGGACCCCCTCTTTCGAGACCTGTCCCGGAACCGAAGCCCGAGTAGTCCGTTGGACCAGCCTGCAGGCATTCTTCACCAACGGAGCAACGGAGTGGGCCCCCGAGGGCACCCGTCACTTCTTTCATTACGGCCAATCGGTCCTTGCCGGCGGTGGTGTGGTCATCGAGCTCAGTACCAGCAACGGGATCGGGATCCGGAGCACGCTCGGAGAGCTGACTGCTGCCTATGGCGAGCAGGTGACCATCACCGACGACCCGATATTTGGACCTTTCTGGGAGGTGGACGTGGCTGGCGCCGGAGTGCTTTGGGGAACGGCCGGCGCTACCGGAGACAGCGGGATGATCGACAGCATCAGCGGCGGCTTCGGCTGCGGAGAATAGAAGCGTTTAACGTTTTACGTCATACGTTCTACGTTCCAGAACGCGTTGAGCCCTTCTACACCGTTTTTGACGTAAAACGTAGAACGCTCCTTGCCATCCGACACGCGCTGACCGATCGGATTAGGTTTCTCCCCCATGACCGAGTTCGTGGTTTGGATGGATAACCGACCCGGCCGGTTGGCTGCGCTGACCGAAGCGCTGGCCGAATCGGGTGTCAATATCGAGGCCCTGGCGGCCTTCGGGGTCAACGGTGACGGGATGATCCGGCTCATCGTCGATGACGCGATCGCAGCTCGAAGGACTCTCCGGGAGGCGGGTCTCTCCGCGGAGGAGCATCAGGTGCTGACGGCGTTCCTGCCCCACAGCCCGGGACAATTGGCCACTGTTGCCAGATCGCTGGCGGATTCCGACATCAACATCGATGCCGTTTATGTTCTCAACTCCGGCGCAGATGGGATAGAACTGGCCGTGGTAGTCGATCAGCCGCTATCGGCGATTCCTCATATGCCGGTCCGCGGCGCCCTCGACAGGGCTTGACCTCCCTTAGTTCGGTAGTGGGTCAGTTTGAGCGAAGGCACGGGTTCAACCTTCCAAGGCTTGAGGTTTGTCCAATCCATCAGCGAAGGGCACCAGATTCAGCTGGCCTCGTCGACAAATTTGGCGCCCCGCTCCCGGATCAGACGAAACCTGGCGCAAGACTCCCGGGTTTCCGGGACTCTCAGACCGAATTACGTATTCAGCGGGAGCCACCCGCCAAATTTCGAGGGGACTGACGGGCGAATCTCCTTCTTCGCTGATCCTGGCTGCATCTGAACAGACATAGACCAAGCTCAACTTGACCTCCCTCGATTCTTCCTGACTCTCACACCGCCGTAGCATCGGACCCTGAATGCGTCGCTCCCTTGTTGCCCTGGCAGTGTTCATCGCGGCCTGCACCGGAGCAGCCGAAACGACCACAACTGTCTCGACGGCGGCGATGACCACCACCGCGAGGCCGACCACGACAACTTCCCGGCCCACGACCACCACTCGCCCGCTCCCCACGTCGCCAATCAACGGCCTGCCCGTCGAGGACGCCGACCTGCTCGATCGCAGGCTCATCGCGGTAAAAGTCGACAATCACGCCGATGCCAGACCCCAATCCGGGATCGATCAGGCCAACGTCATCGTCGAGGTCCCTGTGGAAGGAATCACACGATTCATCGCCCTGTTTCACGACACCGATGCCGCTTACCTCGGCCCCGTCCGGTCGGGGCGGCCGACTGACGGAAAGTTCCTCAACCCGCTCGGGGCGGTGTTCGCCATTTCCGGTGGTCAGGATTGGGTCCTGTCGGGCATCCGCAACGAGGGCGTCGAGATCATTGGGGAGGTTCCTCCCGCCATGTTCCGGGTTCGTTCGCGATTCGCCCCTCACAACCTGTATGCCGACACAACTGCTCTCCGCGAAATCGCGGACGATCGGGGATACGCCGACGACCCACCTCCCACTCTGTTTGAGTTCGGCGAACTGCCTCCCGGTTCGGAGTCAGTCAACGAGATCGAAATGAATTTCGGCAATGGCTTCGTCGTCGACTGGACCTATGACCGGCCGAGTGGCCGCTACCTGCGTTCCTTCAACGGCAACGAGGCCGAAGTGATCAACGAGGAAGGCGAAACAAGCCCGCTCGCCGCAGACACGCTGGTCGTCATGCTGGCTACCCGGTTCATCGCGCAAGCCCCGGCCGGCGGCACCTCGGTTCCGGCGGTAGACACTGTCGGCGAGGGTCAGGCTTATGTCTTTGCCGGCGGCCGCATGATCGAAGGGACCTGGTCGCGGGAGTCGAGCGACGACCAGATCGTGTTTGAAGACGATCAAGGCGATCCACTCCCGGTCCCGCCGGGCTTCATCTGGATGTCGATCGTGCCCGAACAGAACGGCATCGAATTCTCGTGAGCGGATCCGATCAAGTACGAGAAGCAATCGAGCATCTCCACGCCGCTCAGGATCGGCTCAACGCTTGCACTTTGATCGCAGAAGACGTCACGGCCGATGGTCGCCCCGGGCTTTTATCGGGTATCACGGTGGCCGTCAAGGACATCATCGATCAGAGAGGCTTGCCCACCACTTGCGGTTCGGGGTTTTACCGTGAGGTCCCGGCGGTCTCGGCCCCAGCAGTCGACCGACTCGAAGGGGAGGGCGCGGTCATCGTTGCCCGTACCAATCTCCATGAGTTCGCCTATGGCTTCAGCAGCGAGAACAACTGGTTCGGCCCGGTCCGCAACCCGTGGGACCCGGCTACTTCACCGGGTGGTTCATCGGGAGGCTCGGCCGTCGCTGTGGCGGCGGGTCTAGTTGACGGAGCAGTGGGCACAGACACCGGCGGTTCGATCAGAGTCCCGGCCGCCATGACCGGTATCTTCGGTCTAAAGGTGACCCACGGCCGGATCCCAACAAACGGGGTCTTTCCACTGGCGCCCTCGCTCGACACGGTCGGGCCTCTGGCACGAAACATGCGAACACTTGCACTCCTGTACGACGCCATGGCCAAAACCGAAACTGGGCCGTTGCCGGGGACCATCGAGGGTCTGCGGATCGTGGTGCCGCGGATGTGGGTCGACGGTGGTCCCATGGAGGCACTGGTGCAGTCGGCCTTCGAAGCCACCATCGCCGAACTCCGGTCGCTTGGCGCTCAAGTCGCCGAGTTGGAACTGGGCGACATCCTCCCGTGGGGCAAGATTCAGGAACTGGCGGGGGCAGAAGCCGCTCACGTGCATCGGGCATTCCGCGCGGCCGGTCAACCGTATGGGCCTGAGGTCGATGCCCGACTGACCGCGGCCGAAGCCGTTACCGCCGTGGAGTACCTGGAAGCCCAGGCCTGGCGGGCCCGCCTGATCGAGACTGTGGCCGAGGCGTTCAGAACCGCCGACGTCCTCGTCACGCCCGCCATAGCTCAACGCCGCAAGGTGATCGGAGAGGACAAGATCGGCGACCAGCACTACCGACCCGTTCTGTCGTGGTTCTCGGCGCTCGTCAACCATTCCGGCAATCCCGCCATTGCCTTGCCGCTAAAGGGATTCGAGTCCACCGGTGGCCCTCCCCCTTCCCTCCAGCTGGTTGCGCCATGGTGGCAAGAGGATCTGCTCATCGGGGTCGGAGCGCACCTCGAGGACCGAGGCGTCGTCGGTTTCATCCCACCCCCCATCTTCTACGGTGACCCCCACGGACGCTAGAACCCCTTCTTGTGACGGTTCACCACTCCTGCGGTAGGTGAACCGTCACAAGAAGGAGGATTTTGTCGGGGCTGGGGTCCACCGACCTATCGGCATTGCTGGTCAAATTCCGCGACGGGCCTAACATTGAGGTGTTGGGCTGGACACAGCACTAGGCGGTTGGGCACCGGGCCTACCCGCGGCAATTTGCGGTAGGGGCCACCGGATCCCTCGCCTTTTGTCCTGAACCGTTTGGCCCCATGTGCCGATACAAGACAAGCTTGAGACCCCAGGTCGCGAAAAGACAAGTGACTGAGATCAGGAACACAACCCCTACACAGAGATACCAGTGGACACAATTAGCGCGCCAGCAGCCGCCGACCCAACCTTCAACGACCAGCCCCCCGAGCAATCACCATCCGACCGACAAGTAATCGACAGGATCGTTATCCGCTTCGCCGGTGACTCCGGTGATGGCATGCAAGTGGCAGGCGGGCGTTTCACTGACGCTTCCGCCTACTTCGGGAACGACCTTTCGACTCTCCCGTCGTTTCCGGCCGAGATCCGAGCACCCGCCGGCACCCTGCCGGGGGTTTCGTCGTTCCAGGTCCAGATCGCCGACTTCGACATCCTCACCGCCGGCGACGCTCCCGACTGCTTGATCGCGATGAACCCGGCGGCTCTCAAGGCCAATCTTCATGACCTGAGACCGGGCGGCACTCTCGTCGTCAATACCGAAGCATTCGATGAGCGCAACCTGAACAAAGCCGGCTACAAGGACAACCCGCTCGAGACCGAGCTGGTTGCACCATTCCGGATTATCGAGGCGCCGATGGACACGCTCACCAAGGAAGCCGTCAAGGACAGCGGGGTCAGCGGTCGCGACGTCCTTCGCTCCAAGAACTTTTTCGCCCTTGGACTCCTGGCGTGGCTCTTCACTCGTCCGATGGAACCAACCATCGAGTGGGTCCAGCAGAAGTTCGCCAAGAAGCCCGAGGTGGCCGCAGCCAACATCGCCGCCTTCAAGGCTGGTTGGAACTTCGGGTTCACCACCGAGGCGGCGAAGACCACCTTTGAAGTCCGACCTGCGGTCCTCCCCCCCGGTGTGTACACCAACGTCACCGGCAACACCGCTCTCGCCTGGGGCCTGATTGCCGCCGCCCAGTGCGCCAAGCTCTCGCTGTTCTACGGGACCTATCCAATTACTCCGGCCTCCGACATCCTTCACGAGCTGTCGATGCACAAGAACTTCGGGGTGCGCACATTCCAGGCCGAGGACGAGATCGCTGCCATCGGGTCTGTGATTGGTGCGTCCTTCGCCGGCAACCTCGGGGTCACCGGAACGTCTGGTCCAGGGGTGGCATTGAAGAGTGAGGCATTGTCACTCGCCGTCACGACCGAGCTTCCGTTGATCCTGGTCGATGTTCAGCGGGCCGGGCCCTCGACCGGGATGCCGACCAAAGTCGAGCAGTCGGACCTTCTGATGGCGCTGTTCGGGCGACATGGCGAAGCACCGCTGCCGGTGATCGCGATCCCGACGCCTTCGGAGGCATTTGAGCTGACGATCGAAGCGGTCCGGATCGCTCTCAAGTACA
Source organism: Acidimicrobiia bacterium (assembly GCA_035525055.1). Taxonomy (GTDB): domain Bacteria; phylum Actinomycetota; class Acidimicrobiia; order Spongiisociales; family ZC4RG35; genus DATEEG01. Next base: position 8,463 of record DATLEZ010000121.1, read on the forward strand.
TGACCCCCGTGATCCTGATGTCCGACAATCACGTCGCCAACAGCTCGGAGCCCTGGAAGCTGCCCGATGTCGAGAGTCTCCCTGACATCTCGGTTCCCTTTGCCACCGCGCTCAACGGCCGAAGCGCCGACGGGGCTGGCCACTTCCTCCCGTACCTTCGGGACCTCGAGACATTCGCCCGGCCATGGGCCATCCCCGGCACTCCGGGTTTAGAGCATCGGATCGGCGGCATTGAGAAGGAAGCGGTGACCGGCAATGTCTCCTACGACCCGGGCAACCATCAGTTGATGACGGACAGCCGAGCCTGGAAGATCGCAAACATCGCCAACGACATACCTGAGCTCAGCGTCAACGCAGATGACGGTGCCGAGATCCTGATTCTGGGTTGGGGTTCGACGTTCGGCGCCATCAAGGCAGCCGCCAATCGGCTCCGGGCCAAGAACAAGAAGGTCGCCATCGCCCACCTGCGCTACCTCAACCCGTTCCCGAGGAACCTCGGCGACGTGGTGCGGGCGTATCCACACGTCCTTGTGCCGGAGCTCAACAACGGTCAACTGGTCAAGTTGATCAGGGCCGACTTCCTGGTGGATGCCAAAGGTCTCAACAAGGTTCAAGGTGAGCCCTTCAAGGTCGCCGAAATCGAGGAAGCCGTGTTGGAAATGATGGAGAAGTTGCAATGACCGCCCCGACTTACAGCCGCTCCGACTTTCAGACCGATCAAGAAGTTCGCTGGTGTCCTGGATGTGGTGACTACACGATCCTGGCCGCGGTCCAGGGATTCATGGCGACCATGGGGGTGGCCCGAGAGAAGATCGTTTTCGTCTCGGGCATCGGCTGCTCATCGCGCTTTCCCTACTACATGAACACCTATGGGATGCACTCCATCCACGGCCGGGCGCCGGCCATCGCCTCGGGGATCGCCGCCACCCGGCCCGACCTTTCTGTGTGGGTGGTCACTGGAGACGGAGATGCGCTGTCGATCGGCGGCAACCACCTGATCCACTCTCTCCGCCGAAACTTCAACCTGAAGATCCTGCTTTTCAACAACCAGATCTACGGTCTGACCAAGGGTCAATACTCCCCCACCTCGGAAGTCGGCAAGCAGACCAAGTCGACGCCCATGGGATCGGTTGACTATCCCTTCAACCCGATCAGTCTTGCGATCGGAGCCGAGTCGTCGTTCGTGGCCAGAACCATTGACATGGACCGGACCCATACGACCGAGATTCTCCAGGCGGCCTACGACCATCAGGGCACCGCATTCATCGAGATCTACCAGAACTGCAACGTCTTCAACGACAAGGCCTTCATTCAGTTGACCGGCAAGGAAGAGAAGGCGGTCAATCGAATTGACCTCGTCCATGGCAAGCCAATCACCTTTGGCCCGGCCGGCGACAAGGCCGTGATCTTCGAAGACGGGCGGGCGCAGGTCGTCGACACCGCCAGCGTCGACCCTGCCCGCATCCTGGTCCATGACCAGAACCGGGTTGACCCGACGGTCGCATTCGCCCTCTCGAGGTTGTCACACGGACCGTACGGTCCAACTCCAATGGGCATCTTCCGCAACGTGGCTCGACCCACCTACGAGAGCGGGATGGGCCAGCAATTGATAGACGCCCAGGCCAAGAGAGGGCCTGGGGATCTCGCCAAGCTGATCAGGTCGGCCGGCACCTGGGAAGTCAACAACTGATCTCATCGGCCTGAGCCGATCGGCCTGAGCTGATCGGCCTGGCAGACAACCGACAGCAGCCGGAAACGGGCCTGAAACACGGCCGTACCACGGCGAAACATTTCAGTAACCGGAGCGAAACCGCTCCTCCCTACCTTGCCGCGCGTGTCCGGACTTCGGGCTGGTCGAAGAAACGGGAAGGACGTGAAATGAGGTTGTTTAGAGCCTGGCTCCGCCAACGGCGGCTATGGGTGGCGCTGGTCCTGCTGTTGATAGGCATGATTCCAGCAGGGTTGGCTTCGGCACAAGAGGTCTCCCTGGATGAACTGAGCGAAGGGGTGAGCACCGCCATCACCGGTGTCAACTATGTCTGGGTGATGGTCGCCGGCATCCTGGTTTTCCTCATGCAGGCGGGCTTCGCGCTGCTGGAAGCCGGTTCTACCCGGATGCGAAACGCCGGATCGGTCTTCATGAAGAACCTGATGGACTTCTGCATGTGCGGCCTCGCCTTTTGGGCCTTCGGCTTCGCATTGATGTTCGGCGGATCTGGCTTCGCACCGGGTCTCGACTCCGGCAACAGCTTCTTCGGGCTATCCGGTTTCTTCCTGTCGGGAGAGGCGGGCGGCACTGACACTGCCCTGCTGTGGTTCTTCCAGATGGTCTTCGCCGCGACCGCGGCAACGATCGTTTCTGGAGCGCTGGCGGAGCGCACCCGCCTCGATGCGTACATGGCCTACTCGTTCCTGATCTCAGCCATCGTCTATCCGATTTACGGCCACTGGGTCTGGGGGGGCGGCTGGCTGGCAGAACTCGGTGCCTGGGACTTTGCCGGTTCGGGAGTCGTGCACACCGTCGGTGGAGTGGCGGCGCTGGTCGGCGCCAAGATGGTTGGGCCTCGCAAGGGCAAGTTCGACGCCGCCGGAAAGGCCCAGACCATACGCGGCCACAACATGGGATACGTCGTGTTGGGCACGATGATCCTGTTCGTTGGGTGGTTCGGCTTCAACCCCGGATCAACCCTGGCCGGAACAGAGCCACAGATCTCGATTATCGCGGTCAACACATTCCTGGCCGGCATCGCCGGGGGGGTGGTGGCCTACTACGTCCGACTGGTCAAGACGGGTCGTGCCGACATCGGTGCCACCTGCTCAGGGATCATCGCGGGACTGGTTGCCATCACGGCACCCTGTGCATTCGTCGACTACTGGGCGGCCGTGGTCATCGGCGGGATCGCAGGTGTCCTGGTCATCTGGGGAGCCGGCTTCATCGAGAACGTTCTGAAGGTCGACGACCCGGTCTGGGCAGTGGCCTGCCACGGCGTCAACGGTGTCTGGGGGCTGATTGCCCTCGGCATCTTCGCCAACGGCGAGTTTCTGGAGGTCGGTGGCCTCATCGTCGGAAACACCGAAACCTTCGTCGCTCAACTGATCTCAGTCGTGGCCGTCGTGGCCTGGACCGCTATTACCTCGTTCATCATCTTCGGAGCGCTGAAAGCGACGATCGGGTTGCGGATCTCCGAGGCCGATGAGGAGGCCGGCGTAGACGCCAGCGAATTCACGAGCCCCGGTTACGTCCTCGACGAGGCGATCGTTTCCCGGGTCTGAGTCACCCTTTCCAACAGCAGACACTCCCACAGGTTTCAACGAAGGAGAAGAAAATGGAAGGCGTAATCGCAATCGGAGCATTCCTGCTCCTGTTCGGAGCGTTCGTCGTGCTGCCGACCAGGTTGATGAAGCGACAGGAGAAGGAGGACTGAGAGGTTCTCCGCAATGAGCCGAGACGGGGGCCCCGACGTGGGCCCCCGTCTAATACGGAATCTCGTCAGCCCGCAGATCGCACAGCTCGTTCCAGCGAACAACGGCGGGGAACTCCCGGTCCCAGCCAAGAACGCCGATGGCGGCGGTTTCGAAAATGAAGCCAGAACCGGCGATCGGCGCTAGTCGCAGCCACCGTGCCGCCAGGACCCTGAGGGCATGACTGTGTCCGAACAGAGCGACATCACCTTCCACCTCACGAGCCCTGGCGATCACCCGGTCCGCACGAATTGCCAGGTCGTCGAGGGTCTCACCGTTGTCGAGCGGGTGAGTCCAGATCGACCACTCGGGGATCCGTTGCCGAATCTCATTGGTGGTGAGACCCTCAAATTCGCCGTAGTCCCATTCGGACAAGTCGGGTTCAACTCCAGCCTGCTCACCGAGGCCGGCCAATTCGCAGGTAAGCCGGGCTCTGAGCAGAGGAGAGGTGAGAACCAATTCGAACCGGCGGTTGGCGATCATCTTCGCCAACGCTTCGCCTTGTCGCCGGCCCACCTCGGTCAATGAGAGGTCGGTTCGCCCGGTGTGCCGACCGACCGCGCTCCATTCCGTTTGGCCGTGGCGGATGACGAACAGGCGCCCCACTACTTCTCACCAAGTTCTTCACCGGCGTGCCAGTGGCGATCGGGGCCGACCAGGAACGAAGCCGAAGAGGGACCCCAGGATCCCCGCGGATAGACAAAGAGTTCACCGTCGGGGTTGAGCGCCGACCCGACGACTCGCCAGGCCTCCTCGACGGAATCCTGTCTGGCGAAGAGGCGCTGATCGCCGACGAGCGCATCCCACAGCAGCCGCTCGTAGGCCTCCGGACCTTCAATCCCCAATTCCTGCTCGGTTTGGACATCGAGATCGACTTCCTCGCTGACCAACTTTTCTCCGGGCAACTTGGCCTGGAGGCTGAGCCCGATCAGATAGTTGGGCTTCATACGGAAATGCAGAGTGTTGGCGTGAGGAGCCTTGTCGGTTCCGGCAAACAACATGCGTGGCGGCGCCTTGAATTCGACGACGGCCTCCGTCAGGGTTTGCTCGAGAGCCTTGCCAGCTCTGACGTAGAACGGAACCCCCGCCCATCTCCACGAATCGATGTGGATCTGCATCGCCACGAAAGTCTCAACACGGGAGCCTGGTGCGACTCCACGTTCTTCTCTGTATCCCTGGTACTGCCCCCGGATCACCTCGCCCGGATCGAGGGCGCGCGTGGCCTTGAGGACTTTGGTCGTCTCATCCCGGAGGGCGTCGGTTTCGGCCGAGGCCGGGGGCTCCATGGCGAGCAGGCTCACTATGTGGAGGAGATGATTCTGGACCACATCACGCATCGCCCCGACGGTGTCGTAGAAGGAGCCCCGTCCTTCGACACCGAACGACTCGACCAGAGTGATCTGAACGTTGTCGATGTAATGGCGGTTCCACACAGGCTCGAGCAGGGCGTTGGCGAATCGAAACACGAGGAGGTTGAGAACGGGTTCCTTGCCGAGATAGTGGTCGATCCGGTAGATCCGATCCTCCGGGTAGTGCTCTTGCAAGAGCTTGTTCAGTTCGATGGCAGATGCCAGATCCCGGCCGAAGGGTTTTTCGACCACCACCCGCCCGCGATCGAGGCCGACCCGGGAAAGCCCTGCGGCCACGACCGGAAACAGGGCCGGCGGAATCGCCAGATAGGCGACCGGCATCGCAGCTCCGCCCACCTTGGTCCCGACCCTCTCGAACAGGTCCGGATCCTCGTAGCGCCCGGCGACGTAACAGAGTCTTCTCGCCAGCCGATCGAATACGTCGTCGTCGATCTTCTTCCCGGCGTCTTCCAGGGATTCCCGGGCCCGACGACGGAGGTCGTCATCGGACCATGGCGACGAAGCCACACCGACAATCGGGATATCAAGGGCGCGCTTGGCAGCCAAATCGTATAAGGCGGGAAAGAGCCTTCGACGAGCCAGGTCCCCGGAAACCCCGAACAGGACGAGCGCGTCGGCCTGCGTCATCCGCCGGCGGGAGCCTCGGCGTGACCCCCGAACTGATGGCGCATGGCGCTCAATGCTCGGTCGGCGAAGTCGCCTTCGTCACGCGACGAGAACCGTTGCCAGAGGGCCGAGGCGATCACCTGGACCGGCACCCCCAGGTCGACCGCAGTCTGCACCGTCCAGCGCCCCTCCCCGGAGTCGGAGACGTGTCCCGTATAGCTCGTCAGTTCAGGATCGGCTCGCAAGGCGGCGGTGGTGAGATCCAGAAGCCACGAGGTGACAACGCTCCCCCGCCGCCACAGTTCGGCAACAGCAGCGATGTCGAGGGCGAATCGATAGCGTTCCGGATCCTGCAGAGGGGCGGTCTCGGCATCGTTGCGTCGAGCGGCTCCCCCGAGGTTGGCCCGCTCGAGAATCGCCAGACCCTCGGCATACGCAGCCATGAGCCCGTACTCGATCCCGTTGTGGATCATCTTGACAAAATGCCCAGCCCCGGCCGGACCACAGTGGAGGTACCCCTCCTCTCCAGGTTGAGGGGGACCTTCACGACCCGGCGTACGAGGCGCCGCCTCGATTCCCGGAGCAAGGGTTTGCCAGATTGGATCGAGCCTTGAAACGGTCGCTCCCTCCCCGCCGATCATCAGGCAGAAGCCGCGCTCAAGGCCGTGCACCCCCCCGCTGGTCCCGACATCGAGGTAGGTGATTCCGTCACCGGCCAGATCGTCGGCTCGACGGATGTCATGCTCGAAAAAGCTGTTCCCTCCATCGATGATGACGTCGCCCGAGGCCAGATGGGGCCGGAGAGAAGCGACGGTCGAGTCCACGAATGCGGCCGGGATCATGATCCAAACGACCCGGGGAGCGCCCAGGAGGGAGGCGAACTCCTCGATCGATCGAGCTCCGATCGCCCCCTGGCCGCTCAGTTCGTCAACAGCCGCCTGGTTGAGATCGAAGACAACACAGTCATGCCCGCCCGCCATTAGCCGTCGAACCAGATTCCCACCCATCCGCCCGAGGCCGACCATCCCGACTTGCATAAAAGGACCTTAGGGGGGCCGGTGGAAGGTAGGTGGTGGTGGATGAAGGCCAGCGGTAGCAGCGAAGAAGCAACGAAGGGCGAAGACCCCCTACCGGCGATGGGACCGCTCCCTGTAATTTGGCGGCTCGCTCCCGGCGAATTCGAAATTCGGTGTGACGTCCCCGGAACCCGGGAGTGTGGGGCCAGATTTCGTGAGAGCCGGGCTGTTCGACTTCCGACTTCCGCCTGGCTTCTCAGGCGATCGTTCCTGGTTCGGGCGGGGTCTCGGGCGTTGCCTTGTACCAGCTGAACATGTAGTCGGGATTGTCTAGAGGGCGAACGAAGTCCGCCAGTCGCAATGGTCTGAAGGTGTCGCACATCACAGCCAACTCCTGGGTGGCAACCGCCCCCAAAGCCTTTTCGGCCAGGCCCGGCTGCGGCCCGTGAGGTATGCCGTAGGGATGAAGGGTGATCGAGCCGACCTCTATCCCCTTGCGGCTTTCGAAGTTCCCCGATACGTAGTAGATCATCTCGTCCGACTGCAGGTTCGAGTGGTTGTAGGGAATCGGAACTGCCTGCGGATCCCACTCCAGCTTGCGCGGGCAGAACGAGCAGATCACAAAGCCCGGTCCCTCAAACGTCTGATGGGCTGGCGGTGGTTGATGGAGCCTTCCTGACTTGGGCTCGAAGTCAGCGATATTGAACGTCCACGGATAGACGAAGCCGTCCCAGCCGACCACGTTGAACGGGTGATAGTCGAGAACGTATGTCTGATGACCACCCCGAACCCGAACCGTCACCCGATACTCGCCGGGATCGTCGTGTGTCTTCAACTCGACGGGCCCGTGCATGTCCCGGTGGTAGTAGGGAGCGTGTTCAAGCAAGTTGCCGTATTCGTTGCGGTAGCGCCTGGGTGTTTCAATCTGACCCGGGCTGGTGAAAACCAAAAGGCGATGCTCCCCGTCACCGACCAGACGGTAGGTGCAGCCCCTCGGGATAACGATGTAGTCACCCTGGCGATACGGCAAGTCACCAAAGATCGACTCGACGATTCCCGAACCTTCGTGGACGAACACGACTTCGTCGCCTTCACCGTTTCGGTAGTAACCGTCTCCGAGTTCGGTTGGACGGCAAAACCAGATCTCGACGTCGTCGTTCCACATGAGGAGCCGACGCCCGCTCACCAAACTCCCCTCAGCCTTCAGATCGGCAGTGCCGAGGAGATGGTGCTGATGTTGATCGGGCACCCACTCCCGCTTCTCGATGGGAACGAAGCCACCCAGGGACATCACCCGACACGGGGTTTGGAGGTGATAGAGGATGGAGTAGTTGCCTGAGAACCCCTCCATCCCCATCACCTGTTCCGTCAGTAGCCGCCCGTCCCTCCACAGCTGAGTGTGACGCTTGGCTGGGACCTCTCCGAGGCGCATGTACACAGGCATGGCATCACGGTAAACGCCCGCGGCTCAGTTTGACTGAATCCACAGGTTCGCTTCAGCCACAAGACTGTTACGAGCAGCCACGGTTATCAATCCCGGCGTTAAGGCCCGGACCTGAAGGATCCAAACCCGCATGAGGAGCCTGGCGAGTACCGGACGGCCCTGATCGACCGCGGACTGAATCCCGCCCAGCTGGATCAGGAGCAGCTATTCCACAGCACTGCTCTTAATACAGGAATTGGACGAGCGTCGCTCCATTGACGAGGGCGATGCCATCGGGTGATCCGTTCTGGATCCCGTTGGACGGGTACGACACCACATCCGTCCCGTAGCCACCACCCTGATCATCGAGGACGCCCGACAGCGCGTCGGTGTCGTACACGGCGCCGCCGTTCCCGTTGTAGAGAACGATGCTCCAGCCGCTGAGATCGGTCCCGGCCGGGCCGACGATCTCGATGGCTTCACCGGCGTCGGTGCCGGTGTTGTCGTAGTGAATCTCGTTAATGAAAACTGCCGAGGTGGCTTCGAAGGCTGCGACCGGTGCCGCCAGAGGTATCAGCATGGCAGTCAGGGCCGTGGCCAGGGTGGTGGCGAGCGAGCGCCTTGGGATCCTCACGAATAACTCCCCTTTGTCGATCGGACCTGGCCACCCATACCCAGAGCAGGTGAACTGGAGGCAATTCATCGGCCAACAAATTCGCGCTATTTGCTCCTACAAGTGCTTGGCCGCCTCGCGGCGGCTGAGACCTGACAGTTTGTCCCCGTGCTCGACGAGAAATCGCTTTACCTCGTCGGGCCGGGTCCGGGCGTACTCCCGCAAGGCCCAGCCGATGGCCTTGCGTATGAAGAATTCCTTCTCATCGGACCTGCTCAGGCAGAAGTCGAACAGCATCGCCTGGTCGGTCTGCCCTTTGTGCCGGTTCTGACAAAGGATCGCCGTGCGCCGCAACCACATGTTTGGACCGTCGACCCACGACTCGAGGACCGGCCGCATCACGAGTCGATCTTCGAGGACGACCTTGCCGACGATCGGCGAAGCCAACTCGTCGACGAAATCCCACCAAGCCCCTTCCACGATCATCCGCTCGAACAAGTCGACCTGTGGGAACACCACATGCTTGCGAAAGGTCCACGCGTACCCGATCGCCAGGTACTTCTCCTCTCGATGCGGCAGCCCCCACAGCGAGAGGACCTTATGGCGGTAGTCCTCGGCGTCGATCGGTGGAAACTTCACCTTGACCGCTCGGGCGATAGGAAGCCGGCCGGGCTTGGGCACGCCATAGAACGGCATCTCGGTCTTCATGTAGGCAGCCATCGGCATCGCTTTGGCTGGATCGGCCAGCTTGGACAATTCGGCCTGAACGAAGCTGACCATGAGGTCGGAGTCGGACACGGTTCGCAACCTAACCGACGTTGACCGACTCGCTCGACTCGCTGCGATCGAATCGCGCACCGTGCCGACGGCTCAGCATCCATCGGATGAGCTCAGCGAGAGCGACCAGGACAAGTGCCGAGCCGAAGGCGAACAGAAATGCCTGGGTGTGGTCCTCCTGGAAGCGACGACCAAACACAAAGCCGAGAAGGGCCGCGTATGTAGCCCAGACGATGCCGGCCAGCACGACGAATCCCGTGAATCGAGAGAGTCTTAATCGAGTGACGCCACTGGCGAACGTGACGGCGGTTCGGCCACCGGGAATGAACCGGGCAGTGACGATGAACAGGCCGGCTCGATTCTGGAGGACCTTCTGCGCCCACCCGAACCTTCGCAGCGACCGATCGGGCGAGCGCCGCCTCAGGAAGTCACCGGTTCGCTGCCCCAACTGGTAGGCGATGCTGTCACCGGCGATGGCCCCGAGGGCCGCCGCCAGGATGACCGACCAGACGCTGATCTGTCCGAAGCCGGCCGCCACTCCGCCCACAATGACGGCGGTTTCACTCGGCACCAACGGAAACACCGCGTCAGCCAGGGCGATGAGGAAAACCAGAGGAAGGAACCAGGGCGATGCCGTCAGGCTCTCGAGCAGGCCTATGAAGTCAGCGAGCACTGCGAATCGATTCAGTTGGCAATCGGCGTAGTAATCGGCGGGGTCTGGGCCTCATCGTTCACACACTATGTGATGGCAGTGACATCCGGTATGGGTGATGTCCCTATATGTCATCAGGATCAGAAACGGTCGATCACGAATCTCAATGCAAATACCGGCGGAATGCGCCGGACATAGCATTAGGTTCGCGGTTCTTCTCAGGCGAGGGCGACCAGGTCGAGGAGGGATTCGTCAAAATAGAGGGTGCGGCCCTCAGGCATCATCAAGGCGCGGTCGGGTCCGAGGGCTGCCACGAAGTCAGTGTCGTGGCTGACCAGGATGATCGTCCCCTGGTATTGCTCCAGCGCTTGCAGCAACGAAGCCTTGGCCTGGGGATCAAGGTTGTTGGTGGGCTCGTCGAGTAGCAACACGTTGGGCCCACCCAGCACGACCATGGCCAAGGCGAGTTTGGTTTTCTCACCGCCCGAGAGCGTGACCGCATCCTGATCGATCTTGTCCGCCAGCAGGAAGTGACCGAGCATCGTTCGGAGCATCTGATCCGGTTGGTCGGAGACCTGGCGCAGATGGTCGAGAACCGTGACTCCGGGATGGATCTGCTCGTGTTCCTGGGCGTAGTAGCCGAGGGTGGCGTTGTGGCCCAAGCTGACCTCGCCGAGGTCGGCGGTCTCCACACCAGCGAGGATTCTCAACAGAGTGGTCTTGCCGGCTCCGTTGAGGCCCAGGATCAGAAGCTTTTCCCCGCGGTCCACATCTACATCGACGTCGACGAACACCAGGTTGTCACCAAAGGACTTGGCCAGACCGTCACCGGTCAACGGCGTGACTCCCGACGGTTTCGGCTGCGGAAACCGAACTGCCACAGACTTGCCGCGTTTGTGCACTTCGACCAGGTCGCGCTTCATCCGATCTACCCGGGTCTCCATTGCCCGGGCCACCTTGGCCATCTTCTCTGTCGTGCCCTTGAACCTGCGGATGTTGAATTCGAGGCGCTCGATCGCTTCGTCCTGATGTCGACGTTCTCGTTCGCGCTGCTCGCGACGCCGGGCCCGCTCGACCAGAAAGCCGGAATAGTTTCCCCGATATGACTCCAGCTTGCCGCCGTCCAGCTCCAGGACCGTGGTGATGGCGGCGTCGAGCAACGGCAGATCGTGGCTGATGAGAAGTATTCCGCCGCGGTATCCAGACAGGTAGTCGACAAGCCAGGCTTTGGCATCGAGGTCGAGATGGTTCGTGGGTTCGTCGAGGAGAAGCGTCTCAGTTTCGGCGAAGAGGATCCGGGCGAGTTCAACCCGGCGGCGTTGACCGCCTGACATCGTCGCCACCGACTGCTCGAGTTCGGGGGTTCCGATCCCCAGGTTGGCGGCCACCTTCTTGGCTTCGGCTTCGGCGATGTAGCCGCCCTTGGTCTCGAACTCGTCCTGGAGGCGTGCATGCCTCTTGATCGCATCGTCCCGCGCCGACCCGTCGAGCCTCTCCATCTTGTGCCGGGTGTCCTCGATCTTGCGAAGCATGGCACCGATCTGGCGGGCTGCCAGGATCCGCTCGAGGGCGGTCATGTCAGGCCGTTCCAGGTCGGGTAATACGGCTTCTTGGGAGAAGTAACCGAGATTGCCGCTGCGCAGGACCGTGCCGGCGGCGGGCGTTGAATATCCCACCAGGGTCCGAACAAGGGTGGTCTTGCCCGCCCCGTTTCGTCCAACCAACCCGATCTTGTCGCCGGGTTGCACGCTGAAAGACGCCCCCTCGAGGAGGAGGCGGGTACCGAGCTCGATCCGAAGGTCTCTGACTACGAGCACGGCTCAAGAGCGCGAACAGCAGGGGTGGGCGGAATCACCGGACAACTCTACGGGATCGTTGGTTTTCTCAGGATTGATTAGCCCCGGCTGGCGCTCCACTCCCGGATCAGACGAAACCTGGCGCCACACTCCCGGTTTCCGGGACTCCCACACTGAATTACGTATTTAGCGGGAGCCACCCGCCAAATTACGAGGGGCCAATGGCAGGCGAAGCCCTTCCTTCGCTGATTCTTGGCTGCTCCAACATCCAGAGACGAAGCCCACTGACCTGCGATCGCTGGTTGGTCCATCTGATCCTGATTGATTAGCCCTGGGAGCCAAGTGCCGTGCCCCACCAGATGGTGACCAGTTCCCGGCGCTCGGTGCCGACCTGATAGCCGACAGGGCCACTGACTATGTCGGATTCCAACAACGCCCTGAGTTCGGCCCACCTATCGGGGCCGATCAACAGCCGCTTGGCGTAGAACTCAAGGATCTCGTCAACAGACTCGAACCAGAGGTGGGTAGGCCGCTGCCAATGCTCGACAGTCGGGTCGATTCCGATCACCTCATTGACTATCGCCACCAGGTCTTCCCAACCTGGTCCGACCGGCCGCTCGAGCGCGTGCAGGGCTTGGTAGTAAGGCCCCAGGTGGACCCAGGGATGGCGATCGGTCATCTCGATCACGACCCCAGCCGCGGCGCGCTCGTTCATGGCCGCCACGAACGGTCCGACGTCAGCCACGTCGAAAACAACGTGGGCGCACATTGCCACGCGGTGGATCCCGACCAGGTCCGTTGATTCTGGCCAGCGGCCCTCGACCACTGTGACGGGCAGACCGAGACTGGCCTCAACCAAACCGGACAGCATCGTCTCACTCGGTTCGACGGCCGTGACCGGATGACCTGCCTGCGCCAGCGGAAGCGAGGCGCGTCCGGTGCCTGACCCGATGTCGAGAACCGACCCCCCGGGCCCGGCCAGCCGGGCGATCACATCGAGCGTCGGGGTTTGTCGATCAGAAGCAAGAGCCGCCACCGCCCGCCGTCGCCACATCGACGCGGGCCACCCGTACGGTGATTGCGGAGCAGCATCGAGAAGACTCTGAGGTATTGCCCAGGCGCTCAACTCCCGCCGCCAGAGCCCGGCTGCGGGACCCTCAACTCCAGGGCGATCGGTCACCGAAGGCCGGTGAACAGATCGTTCTCGGGCAGTGGACTGTTCACGCTCGAGAACACACGCACGAAGGTCTCAGTGCCGTAGACCTCGAATCGCTCCTCTTCCGGTACCTTGAAAAGCAGCCAGTCGTCAGGAATCTGGGTCCGGTGTGCCTGAAGAGCCTCGGTCTTCAGACTCACGAACTCGGAAACGTCGATCGTCGCCGAGATCTCCTCGTCGGGAAAGCCCCGTTGAGAGCGCCAGCGGAATTCGTCATCCGCAGGGTCGTCCCCTTCCTCGGCCCAGTACTTCATGAGCGTGCGAGTCCGCTCCCTGCCCCAGGTCGCCCAGTACAACTTGGCCGGGGCCCAATACTCTTGATCCTCCTCGAGTGGGAACCAGCCGAGGTCACGGGAACCGAAGAACGCAGCGATTCCGACCCTGTGGACGTTGATGTGATCGGGATGGCCATAACCACCAAACGGGTCGTAGACGGTCATCACCTCGGGTTGGTATCTGCGGATGAGGCCGACCAGGCGCTTGGTCGCTTCGGTGAAATCGGCCCGCCAAAAAGCTTGCGGGTGATCATTGGCCTCGGTCCCCATCATCCCCGAGTCTCGGTAGCCAAGAAACTCGTGATGCTTGACACCAAGTATCGCCAGCGCCGCGGCGATCTCCTGAGCTCGCATCTCGGCCAGTTGAGGCTTGCGAGAGTCAGGATCCTCGTAGTTGTGGATCTCGCCTTCGGCTCCGTCGGTCGCAGTTACAACGACGACTTGTTCACCCATACGTGAATAGCGGGCGAGCACCCCGCCGGTGCTGATGACCTCATCGTCAGGATGGGCGTGGAACGCAAGCAGGCCCGGCATGAACCAGGACGGTACTAGAGGTCCAGGAAGGCTCAGTCAGACGTTCGGCTCCGTGACATCGTCCTCGACGACCAGCAGATCCGCGGCCGCTGGGGGCTCGGCGCGCCGCATTGCGAGGTAGGCGGCTCCTCCGACAGTCAGGAGGACCCACCACAAATCCAGCCAGCCGCCTTCGACCGGGGCCGGCGCGGTGGCCACGTCCCCTGCGTTCTCCGACGGGATATCGAGGGCTAGGACTGACGTCGTAGTAGGCCCCGTCGACTCGACTGTCGTTGTGGTGAGGCTGGTGGTGGGCGTCGTCGCCCAGGCTGGGGTGGCGTCCACCACGATCGCCCTTGGGTCCTCCAAGAGCGACGGATCGAGGAAGCGTGACCACCGACAACTGGGATAGATCTTTCGCTTCACCTGACCCGCAGTGATCTCCCAGTTCGGGCCTCGCAACCAGGCGTTGTCAGGCAATTGCGCCACCAGTGGCTCATCAACCGGCCAATAGTACGAGGGCGGCCAGGGCTCGACGCCGATCGCCAGGGAGGCGCCGATGAGGTCGCCCAAGTATCCCCCTGTTCGTTGGCCACCGTGATCATGTAGTTCCCCGGCTCGAGCCCTTCGGGGACCGTAAAGGTCAACGACACTCGATACTCCAGATACGCGCTGAGGCCGCTCCGCTCGACGGTGACCGGACCCAGCGATATCAACCGCGGTTCGACATTGCCGTATTCGGGCATCGGCGCCAGATTGAAGTGAGCCCACCAATCAGACCCCTCGACAGAAGGCCGATCGGCAGCCCAAACGTACCCGACCAGGTCGACCTCTTCACCCGCCTCGACCTGTTGATCCGGGGTCTTCGTCCAGGTGCCGCCAGCGAAAGCAGCGGGACCATCACGATCGTGTGGACGACTACTAACACCAGCACCGGTAGGACTCGTCGCAATGAGAACATCTCTCCCTCTTGCCGAACGAACCCTTAGACGAGCAACAAACCGGTTTTGTTCAATTGATCCCCAGTTCAATTGATCCGGGGGCCTATGACTTCGCCAGGCCCTCGAGTTGTTCGGCGTGCTCTTCCAGGTGGCCGACGAGGAAGTTGTCGATGATTCTTTCCATGGGGAGGGGACCGAGGGTGGAATGAAGGCCGGCCGACTCCGCCCAACCCTGCGGGAGGGCCGCAAGAAAGAGACGCAGGTCGGCGAGATCGGCCTGAACCTCCTGCCACATCGTGTCGATGGCGACGCGCTTGCCTTGCTCGATGCCGGCCAAGCGGGTCGGATCGGAGCGCGTGCGTCCGAACGGCACTGGTTCGCCCCGATAGGCGTCGATCACGTCCCCGGCCTGTTCGACCCAGAACGGTATGAACTCGGTGACATGGCCCCAGACCTGTGCGGCCTCCCACTGCTCCCCCGTCGTCGGATCGGGGCCGGTCAAGCCTTCCGTTGGGGTGGCCAGGACCCGCAGGCGCGCCTCGACGGCGTCGATTCGGGCAAACCAGGCTTCGAGGTCAGCCATATGTGACATCGACTCTGCCCCCGCTTCTCCAATAGGAGCCCTCTGCTCTGGTCAAAAACCCCTCGTCGACCATGTACCGGCGCAAGGCCGCGTAGTCGGGATGGAACGTCTGGATGGTCGAGTTCACCTGTTTCTCGGAATAGCGCAAACCCACTTCGAATTCGGATACCAGCCGTTCGAGGACCACGGTCCGAGCAGCCCGGCTCACCGGGATCTCCGTCAGCCTGCTCCCCACGAAGTACTTGCCGAGAATCTGTCGCTCGCTCTGGGTCCACGGGCCTTCCAGCACCTCCTCCGAAACCGGCTCTTCCCCCGGCAAAGACGCAGCCAAAGCCCGAAGAACGGATCGATCGAGGCTGAGGTTCTCATCCAACAGGCCCGCTTCGACGAGGCGGCTCACGGCCCGCCGCACCTGACCCACGGTCATCGACAATCGATGGGCCGTCTCCTCGATGTCGAGCGGCCCCGTTGCCGCCATCCCGAGGACAGCCAGTCGGTCGGGATCGACCGTCAGGCGGAGAAACTCGGCCACGCTCAACGATCCGGAACGGGTCACGTGCACGAACCAAGGGTAGAAGAGTTGCCGGAGCGCTCGGCTGCCGTTCACCTCACGGATACTCCCGCCAGCTACACATAGATCGCTCCAGCGGAGCAACCCTCCTCCCAAAGGGATCTCAGGCCGGCGAAAAGCCGGCCTGAGTGCTATCCCAGGTCATTCCGGCGCCGCGATAAGGTAAAACGGTGCCGCGCCAGACCTTCATGCATCGGGTGTTGGCACCTGCAGAACCGGCCCGAGTCTGGAAAGGCTTGCAGCGTCCGGAAAGCTGGGGCCGGATCGGCGGAGTGAACAACGTCGAGCAACCTACGTTCGATGAAGCCGGCGACATCACCGGCTACCGATTCACGGTTGAACTCGGTGGCAACTCTCACTTCGGCGTCGCAAGAAGATCAGAAGCCACCCCGGGCAGCCGCGTGTCGATGACGATCGACACCGATCTCCTGGGCGGGGAAATCGACGTGGAACTCGAAGCGGCGGGTGATCAGACGGCGGTCACCGTCGCTATGACCGTCGAATCGAAGGGCTTTATGACCGCAGTGTTGTTTCCGGTGATCACCGGAGCAATCGCCTCCGGCTTCAACGAAGAGGTCGCCCGATTCGCGAGAGGACTGATCGAAGACCGCATCTCCCCAGAGAGTTAGGCCAGAGAGTTAGGCCAGAGAGTTAGGCCAGAGAGTTAGGCCCGAGAGTTAGGCCCGACAGCTAGAGCTTCGACTAGGTCGCGTCCTGGGCAGCCAGGTCTGTCGCCAGTTGGTCGCCGTCCTCCTTGGTGCCCGTTGAGATCTGGGCCCGGTCGGTCAGCAGGGTCACCTGGTTTCTGAGCACCTGGAGAAAGCCGCCATGGACCCCGATGACCGTTCGGGAACCATCGGACCCCTCGACTTCCACGGCCGACGTCACCAGCGACGCCAGCAGCGGTTCGTGATCGGCCATGATTCCGATCTCCCCATCGGGGGTACGGGCAACGACGAAAGTAGCCTCTCCCGACCAAACGGTGGCCTCCGGGGAAACCACGTCAACCCGAAAAGGCTTCGCCATCAGGCGCCGCCCACCCAGCGATCAAAACCCACGTTTTGGCGCGGACAATCGACCCCAGGGGAGCAGAACTCCGCGCCAAAACGGGTCGGGGGCTCCACTAGGCGCCCACCTTTTCCATCTCCCGGGCCTTGGCCATCACACCTTCGGCATCGCCGACCATGTAGAACGACTGCTCCGGATACTGATCCATCTCGCCGGCAAGGATTGTCCGGAACGAGGCGATGGTCTGTTCCCTCGGGGTGTAGATCCCGGCCTGCCCGGTGAACTGCTCGGCCACGAACATCGGCTGCGCGAAGAACCGTTGGATGCGGCGGGCCCTCGACACGATGAGCTTGTCCTCTTCTGAGAGCTCATCGATTCCGAGGATGGCGATGATGTCGTTGAGGTCCTTATACCGCTGCAGAATTCGCTGCACCTCGATGGCGGTGTTGTAGTGCTCATCTCCGACGACCTGCGGATCGAGGGCCCGACTCGACGAGTCGAGGGGATCGACCGCCGGGTAGATCCCCAGCGCCGTCAGCGGGCGGGAAAGCACCGTGGTGGCATCAAGGTGGGCGAAGGCCGTGTGCGGAGCGGGGTCGGTGAAGTCGTCAGCCGGGACATAAACCGCCTGCAGGGACGTGATCGATCGTCCCTTCAGTGAGGTGATCCGTTCCTGGAGGGCACCCATCTCCCCGGCCAGGGTCGGCTGATATCCCACTGCCGATGGCATTCGACCGAGCAGGGTCGATACCTCCGAGCCTGCCTGGGTGAAACGGAAGATGTTGTCGATGAACAAAAGGACGTCTTGACGCTGGACATCGCGAAAGTACTCGGCCATCGTCAGGGCGGATAGCGCCACCCGGAGGCGAACACCCGGTGGTTCGTCCATCTGACCGAAGACCAGCGCTGCTTTCTCGAGGACCCCGCTCTCCTGCATCTCAAGGTAGAGGTCGTTGCCCTCGCGGGTCCTCTCCCCGACTCCGGCGAAGACGGAGACACCGCCATGCTGTTGGGCGACCCGCCGGATCATTTCCTGGATCAGCACTGTCTTGCCGACTCCCGCCCCACCGAACAGTCCAATCTTGCCGCCCTTGAGGTAGGGGCAGATGAGGTCGAGCACCTTGATGCCGGTCTCGAAGATCTCTTTCTGCGGTTCGACGTCCTCGAAGGCCGGGGGCCGGCGGTGGATCGGCCAGCGAGGGTCCCCAAAGACCTTGTCCGGAGCATCGAGAGCAGTACCCCACATGTTGAAGATGTGACCGAGCGTCTGGTCACCCACCGGCACTGTGATAGGACCGCCGGTGTTGCGGACCTCGGCGCCTCGCCGGAGGCCATCTGTCGGAGCCATCGCCACTGCCCGCACCTTGTTGCCCCCGAGGTGCTGGGCCGTTTCCGCCATCACGACCTTCTTCTCTCCCATGAGGGTGAAATCGATCTCGAGGGCGAACAGAATCTCGGGCATGCCGTCGGGTGGGAACTCGACGTCGACCACGGGGCCTGCCACTTTGACGATCCGTCCTACCGATTTCGCTTCAGCCATTACTTGCTCCTAATTGTGATCCCTGTCGTAGATCGGTCATCGCGCCTCGGCCAACGCTTCTGCTCCTCCGACGATCTCTGAAATCTCGGTGGTGATGTCGGCCTGGCGAGCACGGTTGGCCGACATCGTTAACGCCCGAATCAGATCGTCGGCATTGTCCGTGGCGGCCTTCATGGCCCGCCGCCGGGCAGAGTGCTCGGAGGCAGAGGCTTCGAGCAGCATGTTGAAGATGATGGCCTCCACGTAGCGGGGTAGCAGCCGGTCAAGGATCTCGGCGGGCGAGGGCTCATATGAGTAGTCGACCGGTATCGGCGCTGGCCCGTCCGTCACCACAGGAGCTTCCGGCGGCTGTATCGGCAACAGGTCGTAGCGTGTCGGGACCTGCGTCATGGCTGATTGAAAACGGCTGAAGAACGCTTCTACCGCATCGACCTCACCCGAGGCGTACGCCCCCATCACCGAGTTGGCAACGGCCCTGGCGTCACCATAACCGGGGGTGTCGGTGACGGCCAGAAAGGACCGCTCGATCCGGTAACCCCGGTAGCGAAAGTAAGTCTGTGCCTTCTTCCCGATGGCGAAGATGCGGACGTCTTTGCCCTCGCGACGCAGGTCGATGATCCGTTGCTCGGCCATCCGAATGATGGTTGAGGCGTATGCCCCCGCCAGCCCGCGGTCGGAGGAGACCACCAGGACCCCGACGTCGACGACGTTGCGCTGTTCCAACAATACGTGAGCGGTGCTGGAACCGGCTGCCCCGAGGTTCTGTATGACCTCGATCAACTTTGCCGTGTAGGGCTTCGAGGCGAGCACCCGTGCCGACGCTTTCGGGATACGTGAAGCCGCGATCAACTCCATCGCCCGGGTGATCTTCTGAATCGCCTGGACGCTGCGGATCCTCCGCCGCGTGTCACGAAGTTCGGCGCTCGCCATTCGCTAGCTAGCCCTTGTCGGTCGCCTGGAAGGTGTCTTTGAAGCCGACGATTGCCTCTTTGAGACGGTCCTCATCCGGCAAGTCGCCGGTATTGGAAATGTGGTCCAGGACATCGGGGAACCGCTCGGCGACAAACTTGCGCAGGCCGAGTTCGAACCGGTGGACATCCTCGATCGGAACCGAATCCATGTGCCCGGTGGTGACGGCGTAAATAGAAAGGATCTGCTCCTCGACCGGCACCGGGGTGTACTGGGTTTGCTTGAGCACCTCGACCACCCGTCGTCCTCGTTCGAGTTGGGCGAGCGACGATGCGTCGAGTTCAGACCCGAACTCAGCAAAAGCCGCCAGTTCCCGGAACTGGGCCAGGTTGAGGCGAAGCGGTCCGGCGATCTTCTTCATCGCCTTGACCTGGGCGTTGCCACCGACCCGGGATACGGAGATGCCGGCGTTGATCGCCGGCCGGATGCCCTGGTAGAAGAGGTCCGTCTCGAGGAAGCACTGGCCGTCCGTGATGGAGATCACGTTGGTCGGGATGTAGGCCGAAATGTCGTTGGCTTTGGTCTCGATCACGGGCAGGCCGGTGAGCGAGCCACCACCGAGCTCCTTGGAGAGCTTGGCGCAGCGTTCCAACAGTCTGCTGTGCAAGTAAAAGATGTCGCCGGGGTAGGCCTCACGGCCGGGCGGACGACGAAGGAGCAAGGAG
Organism: Acidimicrobiia bacterium; assembly: GCA_035525055.1. GTDB lineage: Bacteria > Actinomycetota > Acidimicrobiia > Spongiisociales > ZC4RG35 > DATEEG01. The sequence continues at coordinate 28,459 of DATLEZ010000121.1, forward strand.
ATCTCGCGATAAGCCACCGCTTGCTTCGACAGGTCATCGAACATGATCAGGGCATGCTCTCCCTTGTACATCCAGTACTGACCGAGCGCCGATCCGGTATACGGGGCATACATCTGGAGGGCGGCCGGGTCCGAGGCGGGGGCACTGACGACGACGGTGTATTCCATCGCTCCCGCCCGCTCGAGGGCGCTGACCACCTCGGCCACAGTCGAGGCTTTCTGTCCGATGGCGACATAAATGCATTTGACCGCCTTGTCCGTGCCCCAGTACTGCTTCTGGTTGATGATCGTGTCGATCAGCAGCGCGGTCTTCCCGGTCTGGCGGTCACCGATGATGAGCTGGCGCTGGCCGCGGCCGATCGGAGTCATCGAGTCGATCGCCTTGATGCCGGTCTGCAAGGGCTCGGTCACGGGCTGACGTTCGACCACCGATGGTGCCTGGACTTCGAGCAAGCGCCGTTCCGTCGAGTGGATCGGGCCCTTTCCGTCGATCGGGTTGCCAAGCGGGTCGACCACCCGGCCCAGCATGCCGTCGCCTACGGGCACCGACAGCACAGTGTTGGTCTGCTTGACCGGTGAGCCCTCTTCGATGTGAGAGGCCTCACCCATGAGCACAACCCCGAGGTCGTTCTCGTCGATGTTGAGAGCAACCCCTCGCAGGCCGCCTTCGAACTCCAACAATTCTGAGGCCATTGCGTTGGGCAATCCCTGAACCCGGGCAACTCCGTCCGCGATCGAGGTCACGTATCCGACGGTTTCCTGCTCCACCTTCGGCGACCAATCGGCCAGGCGCTTCTTGATCGAATCGGTGATGTCAGCCGTGGTAATCGTCAACTCAGCCATTGCGGGGGCTCCTCGAATCTTTTTTCATCTAAGTCTCCATCGGGTGGTCTCGATCAGGCACTCTTCATGGCCTCACGAAGCGATGCGAGGCTGTGGGCGACGCTTCCGTCGATAACGACGTCACCGACCCGGGCGACGATGCCACCCAACACACTCGGGTCGACGATCACCTTCAACTCCAGGTCTTTGCCGGTGGCACGAGACAATGCAGCCGAGAGCCTTTCCACTACCTCGGGCTCCAAAGGCACGGCCGAGCGGATCTCAGCCACCGCCTTGGCTCTCGAGCCGGCAGCCCGGGCGATGAACGCATCGATAATGGTCGGCAGATCGGCAGCCCGTCCAACCTCCACTACAAAGGACACGAGCCCGACCGTCAGGGCCGAAGCCCGGCCCCCGATCAGGTCGTCGATGATTCCCTGTTTGCGCTCGAGCGGGAGCTGGGGGTTAGTCAGGGTGTCACGCAGTTCGTTCGATGTGGCAAAGGTTCGGGCAACGGTGAACAACTCGCTCTCGAGTCGCTCGAGCTGACCTTCGGCCTTGGCCACTTCGAAGATGGCCGCGCCATATCCGTCCAGGGCCGCGGACTCCGGGCGAGCTGCTGACGATTCAGCCGACATGACGTCTGTCCACTTACTTGCTCTCCAACTCCGCGATGTAACGCTCGACCAGCCCTAGCTGGGTTTCGCGGTCAAGGCTCTGTCCGACCACCTTCTCGGCGAGATCGACGGTGAGGTTTGCCACTTCCTGGCGGGCCTCTGCCATGGCCCGGGCCTTTTCGGTGCCGGCTTCTTCCCGCGCTTTGGCGAGGATGCCCTGGGCTTCGGCTTCAGCACGCTGAACAACGTCGTTCTTGAGCTGCTCGGCGGTCTTGCGGGCATCTTCGATCAGCTGGTTGCCCTTGGCCCGCGCCTCACCCAGTTGGCGCTCGTAGTCGGTCCGAAGCTTCTCGGCATCCAACTTCGCCTTCTCGGCGTCTTCCAGTCGTCCGACGATGGCCTGCTGGCGCGCTTCGAGGATTTTGTTGATCGCTGGCAACGCCCACTTCCAAACGAAGAAGAAAACGATCGCGAACGAGACGATTCCTGCGATCAGCTCGTTCGTCTCCGGGAGCACCAAGGAGGCGTTGGAGCCGGACTCGACCTCTTCCTGCGCCAGGATTGCCAACGTCAAAGGACTGAACATCAACAACCTCCTAAGCGATGAAGAAGAGAACGAAACCGATCAGCGCCAGCGCCTCGGTGAAAGCGATTCCGAGGAACATGGTGGTGCGCACCGTGCCCGCCATTTCAGGCTGCCGCGCCATGGCCGTGATGGCGTTGCCCACCACGATGCCGATCCCGATGCCGGGGCCGACCGCCCCCAATCCGTAGCCAATCAAGGCGATGGCGCCCTTGAGAAGCTCGATATTGCCTTCCATTCGTTTCCTCCTTAGTGCTCCGGATGTACAGAAGATTGGATGTAGACCGCTGACAACAACGTGAAGATATAGGCCTGAAGAACCGCGACGACCACCTCAAAGACAAATATCAACAGGCCGAAGGCGAACCACACCACTCCGATTCCGGCCTTGGGGCCGACGTCGCCGACCGCCAGGACAAAGGCCACACCCGATCCGAGCAGCAGCGAGAGCATGAGGTGGCCCGCCACCATGTTGGCGAACAATCGGACTGCCAAGGTGAGTGGTCGCAGGAAGAAGGTAGAGACCACTTCGATCAAGCCGACCAGCCAACGCAACCCGATCGGGACGGCCTTGGGCCATGCGATGTCGGTTAGGTAATGGATGCCGTTTTTGGAAAAACCAACGATCACGAAGATGAAGTAGGTAACCAAAGAGAGGAAGGCCGGAATCGCCATCCGCGACATGATGGGGAAGTTGATCAGCGGAGTGACCTCGAAGAGATTGCCCACGAGAATCAGCATGAAGATCGACAGCAGGTAGGGGGTGTATTTGGCACCGTCAGGCCCGATGATGTCCCGAGCGATGCCATCGCGAACGAACTCCACCAGGCTCTGAATCATCGTCTCGAACTTGGATGGAACCGGTCGGTTGCGACGAAGGCCGAAGTAGAGCAAACCCACCGCAATGGCCGCCGCCAGGAGCATCAAGAACGAGGTTCTGGTGAAATGAACCGGCCCGATGGTGAACCAGGGGTCGGTGAACTCGAATAGATGCTTGACGTCGGCCGGTGCGCAGATCACCTCGTTGACGACGTCGCACTCCTCGGCGGCCAGAATCAACTCGTCCAATCCAGTTTCCTTTCCCGATCCCGCATGATCGAGATCGCTTCGAGCGTGATCAGCACCACGTAACTGACCACCGCCGAGATGCCGAACGCATATCTATCGATCTCGACGAAGCGCACCACTAGCAACATCGCCCCGGCGATGAGGGCCATCCGGAGGAAGAAGCCGACAAGTGCGGCGGCATGATACATGGTGAGGGACACCCGCATCGCGAGGCTGAGGACCTTGCCCGCCAGCCAAAGGTTCAGAACGACGATGACCAGGCCGAGTGCTCCGGCGAAAGCGCCTTCCGGCCCTCTCAGGAACCAGGCAAGGGCAACCAGCGGCAGCGCCAGGTAGGCGGCGCGGGCGACGATGTGGCGCGCAACTATCGACTCGACGGGGATGACCGAACCCGGGAACGGGTTACTGCCCACGTCGCACCCCTTTATCAGCTACCCCTCTATCTGGGCCGTTCTCCATCTGCTTGGAGAGATGCCACATCCTGACGAACCCGGAGTACGAGCCGAGCAGGATTCCGACCACGACGAACCAGGGATCGGTCCCCAGCCAGAGATCGAGCAGATATCCGAGCAGAGTGCCCGATAGGATCGACCCAAGAAAGGCTCCGCCAGCCACCCAGCCTTCGGCTGAGGATGAGACTTCCGATTCCAGGGAGCTTCTTGGTTTCATCTTGTGAATCGCTTCACAAAGTCTATCGGTTCCATCGCCACGGCGCAACCTAGCCAGATTCGACGCCGGCCATTACCTGGTCGAGCCCCGGTTGTAGGCCGTCGAGTACGGCGGGGTCGGTCAACTCCCCCTCGTTGCTAAGACAGGCGTCTTTGGCAATGGCCGAGAAGCTGAACAGATGGATGGTCTGTTCCTGGCGGACACCGTAGATCAGGTACTTTTCGACCACCACAGCGCCGTCGCGCTCCTCGAATCCATATCGGAGGCCGGGCCTGGCACCGATCGTGACCGGGGTCGGCGCCAGCTCTCGGAACTCGAGGTGCGGGCAGGTTGATTGGCGATCGGCCAGAAAGGTGGCGACGTAGTCGATGGCGATCAACTCGATCGACCCGACCGGGTCATCGACTCCATCGAGGATTTCGAAGCTCTCCATCGGCAACGGCAGATGTTCGGCCGAGCCGATGACGGAGTCGTCCTTGCTGACGCAGGCGATCTGATCGGCGTCGCCCTCACACGGTCCCAGGGCGTACCCATCCCCTAAATCGACCTCTTCGATCCCCCAAACCCACCTTGGCTGAATGGCGGTCGTGGTGGGAACCGTGGATATCACCGGTGTTGTGGTTGTTCCACCTGGATTGGAGGTACAGGCAGCCGCGATCAGAGCGAGAGACGCCAGCGTCCTCTTCCTCACACATGCCCGGTGAAGTCGTGAGGATATGGCGGGAAGGACGACGCCAGTTCACGAACTCGCTGGTTGACCGCGCCGAGAGCCTCACCACCGCTCCCGGCCCGGAGGGCCGTCGTGATCAACGAAGCGATCTCGGTAGCCTCGTTTTCTTTCATGCCCATCGTGGTCATGGCCGGGGTCCCGATTCGCAGGCCCGACGCCCGGTAAGGGGGGCGAGGGTCGTTGGGAATCGTGTTGAAGTTGAGGGTGATGCCCACCTGATCAAGGAGGCGAGCGGCCTCTTTCCCGGTGAGATCGGCGTCGACCGATCGCAGGTCGATCAGGAACAGGTGGTTGTCGGTGCCTCCTGAGACAACCCGCACCCCTTCCTCCTGGATCCGGGTCGCCATCGCCGCGGCGTTGGCGACGATCTGGCGGGCGTAGGCGGAGAACTCCGGAGTGGAGGCCTCTTTGAAACAGACCGCCTTGGCTGCCACCTGGCTCATGATCGGACCACCCTGCGTATTTGGAAATACCGCCTTGTCGATGTCGCCGGCAAGCGCCTCCCGGCAGAGAATCATCCCTCCCCGCGGGCCTCGCAACGCCTTGTGGGTGGTGGCCGTCACGACGTCGGCGTGTGGCACTGGATTGGGATAGGCCTTGCCCGCCACCAGGCCCACGAAATGGGCCGAGTCCACCATGAAGATGGCACCGACTTCATCGGCGATCTCCCGGAATCGCTCGTACTCGAGGGTGCGGCTGTAGGCCGAGTAACCGGCGAGGAGAATCTTGGGCCGGTGTTCCTTGGCCAGTTTCTCAACCTCGTCCATGTCGATGATCTCGGTCACTGGATCGACCCCGTACGCAACGAAGTGGTAGTAGAGACCGGAGAAGTTGACCGGTGATCCGTGAGTGAGGTGGCCTCCGTGATCAAGGCGCATTCCGAGCACGGTGTCGCCGGGCTTGATCAGGGAGAAGTAGACCCCCATGTTGGCCTGAGCGCCCGAGTGGGCCTGAACGTTGGCATGGTCGGCCCCGAACAACGCCTTGGCCCGCTCAATGGCCAGGCTTTCCATCTGGTCGACGACACCGCAACCTTCGTAGTAACGACGCCCCGGATATCCCTCTGCGTACTTGTTGGTGAAAACAGACCCCGAAGCGGCCATCACCGCCGGCGAAGCAAAATTCTCCGACGCGATCAGGTGGATGTGGGTGTTCTGACGCTCCACATCCTGGCGGATGAGATCCGCCAGCTCCGGGTCAACCTCTTCGATTGTCCGCGTGTCGATCATGGAAAACGAGGTTAGGCGGAAGTCGGAAGGCGGAAGACGCAAGCCCCGTTCTTGTGACGCTTGACCACCCCTGCGGTAGGCGAACCGTCACAAGAAGGTCCAAGTCTCAGCCCTCTCGACCCAGGCCTAGATCGAGGGGCCCCTGGCGAAGCAGGACCGGGGCCGGGCCGGTCACGTCGACTGTTGTTGATGAGATGGCACCGGGGCAACGGCCGGCGACATACATGTCGACGATGTCGCCCAATGCGGCCCGGGCCCCTATCTCGTCAAGGGTCTCGACTTCCCCGCTCCGGTTGGCGCTGGTGACCGCCAGCGCGCCGAACGCCGTCAAGATCTCTCTGGTCGTGGAGAGATCCGGCACTCGTACCCCGACCGTGCCCCGGGCCGGATCACCAACTCCCTCGGGTAGTTCGAATCTGGCAACTCCCACCAGATTGAGCGGGCCCGGCCAATGGGACCTTGCCCAATCGACGGCGTAGCCAGGAAGGTCGACAATCCCGAGAGCGGCTTCGATGTCTGCCACAAGGAGGCCCACGGGCTTGCCCTCCGACCTTCCCTTGATCGCGAAGAGGCGCCTAACCGCGCCCGAATGACGTGGGTCGGCGGCAATTCCGTAGACGGTGTCGGTGGGGAGTCCTATCACGGCACCCCGGCTCAGGGCGGCGGATATCTCCTCCAGGCTCGGGGCGGTCATGGACAGGTATTCATTGGTCTAATCGCCGGGTCGGGCCTCGCGGCTCCGAGGTAGGCTGGCCCACCTTCATCAGGAGTAAACCGATGGATGCAAGCGACCTCAAGTCGGTTCCCCTCTTTGCCGGACTCAGCAAGCGCGAGCGGGAACTGGTTGCGCGGTTTGCGGATGAGATCGATGTTCCGCCCGGCAAGGTGTTGACCAAGGAGGGTGGCCCTTCCCAAGAGTTCTTCGTGATCACATCGGGATCCGCCACGGTCACCAGAGATGGCGGCGAGGTTGGTCATCTCGAGGCCGGCGACTTCTTCGGCGAGATCGGAATACTCCACTCCGAGCCCCGGACTGCCACGGTGACAGCTGACACTCCAATGCGACTGCTGGTGCTCTTTGCTCAGAACTTCACCGCCCTCGATCATGAGTTGACCGAGGTCAGAGAATGCGTAGAGAAGGCGATGGCCGAGCGAATGCCATCGGAGTAGTCCACTAGGCGTTGTCGATCCGAACAAACCGATCGCGGCCGTACTGGTCGATCACGATCTGCCCCGAGAACACCCTGGCCAAAGTCCGAGCCTGGTTTTCGCCGACTTCGACCCACCCTTGACCCGACGGCGCTAACCAGTGCCGGACTGCGGCAAGGACCCTCTCGGCGACCTCCATCCCGGTCGGACCGGCGACCAAAGCAAGGCGGGGCTCTCGCCGGACGTCATCCGGCAACCCGCCCCAATCACCCTCGGCGATGTATGGAGGGTTCGAGACGAGGAGATCGATCTGTCCCTTTGCGTCGTCCGGCAGGGCATCGAAGAGGTCACCCTCGAGCCACTCGACCGCAAGGCCGTTCCCGACACCATTGGCCTTGCACACCTCCATCGCAGCTTCGGACAGATCGGTGCCGATTACTCGTGCCGACGGAAACCTGTGTTTGAGCGCCAACGCCAAAGCGCCCGAACCGGTGCAGAGATCGACCACAAGGTTCGGGGCGGGACCCTTCCCCACCAACTCGAACAAGTACTCGGTCTCGGGGCGGGGAATCAGCACCCTCTCGTCGAGGGCCACCTCGACCGGACCGAATGCGACGGACCCTTCGAGATATTGAAGGGGCTCCCCGTTCAGCCTTCGGGCAACCAGATCGTCAATGCGACGTTGCTCAGCGGGTGTCAGGGCAAGCTCCCCCCTCAGGTCGTCCCCACCACGGCCAGTGACCGCCGCCACCAAGCGCAACCGTTCGTGGGCGGGCAGGCCCGCATCACCACCCAGGGAATCGGGCGGATCGGGGGGACTTCGCCAGTCAGTCATTCGCCGATCCCCACCCTGATTCTCAGGTCCAGAGCCAAGGTTGAAGCACAGCACGGTGCTTTGTCGTTAACGTCTGATGTCGGTAAGGCGTAAACCGACCCGGAGGGGACGATGACCGACCAAGGACCTGACCAGCAGGGCGACGGCACAGGCGGAGTGCCCGTGCCCCCGCCACCACAACCAATGACACCCCCACCGGTTTCCGCTCCGGCAGTGGCGAGCGGGATAGGCGCACCAGCCGATCTCGGAACGAGGTTCCTGGCTCGCCTCATTGACCACATTCTGTTGGGCATCGTCATCTTCGTGATAGTCGTGCCCCTGGTTATCGCGGCGGCGTTCACCGGGGTCGGGAGCGGGTTGAACCCGTTCGGCGGGTTCGGCGCCGGAGACCTCGTTGCCGGCATTGTCACGGCGCTAATAACCATCGGCTACTTCGCCGTGATGGAGTCGAACTCCGGCCAAACCGTCGGGAAGATGCTCATCGGTCTCAAGACGGTAGGCCCGGATGGCAATAAGCCAACCATGGAGCAAGCTCTCAAGCGCAATGCCTGGTATGCGCTGGGCATCGTCCCCTTCCTCGGGGACCTGGCCCAGTTGGCCGCCACGATCTACATCGCGGTGACGATCAACAACTCGGCCACCCGAATCGGCTGGCACGACACCTTCGCCGGCGGAACCAAGGTCATTAAGACCAAGTGATCCTATAAGCAATCTGTTTTGGCGCGAAGAACCTGCACTCCGGTGCGGGTTCTTCGCGCCAGAACGACTGAACCCCGTCAACCGTCGGCTAGGCGTTCGGTCTGTTCTTTGGCGGCCATCGCCTCTACGAACTCGTCGAGGTCACCTTCGAGGACCTGGTCGAGGCGTTTGAGCGTGAGGCCCAACCGGTGATCGGTGACCCGGTTCTCTTTGTAGTTGTAGGTGCGGATCTTCTCCGAGCGCTCCCCGCCGCCCACCTGGGCGCGGCGAGCGCCGGAGACAGCCGCCTGCTGTTCGTCGAGCCTCACCTGATAAAGGCGGGCTCTGAGTATCCGGAAGGCCTTCTCTTTGTTCTGCAACTGGGACTTCTCGTCCTGACAGGTGACGATGAGCCCGGAGGGAAAATGCGTGAGACGCACAGCCGAGTCGGTGGTGTTGACCGATTGCCCGCCCGGGCCTTGCGACCGG